>JAJFFE010000084.1 GCA_021776775.1 Planctomycetota bacterium
TGGCTAACGAGTTAAGGCTTTTCACCGCGCGAAGCCGCGGTGAATGGCGGTGTTGAACTCGAGCTGCCGGGCGATCTGCGGTTGCTTGGACTTTCAGTGCCGGCCCGTCGCGCGGCTGATGCTGGCGGGCGCGCTCGATACACGACATCGTCGGGGCACCGAGCGCATCGAAGCCGCGTTGCAAGCCGGTTGGGACGTCGATGAACGCGAAGATGGCGGTTGGCGGCGCAACGACCGACGCTGGAGACGAGGCTTTCCCCGTACCGCACGAGCGATGCTCGCGGGTTGACGTCCTTCGTGTCGGTCATGGGTCGTGTTGGCAGTCAAGGTGGTGCTCGGATTCTGATCGGCGTCTTCGAACGAGCTGTCGGAAGTAGCTCGGCGACGATGTGCATGTGGCCGACGCCGCAGTGCGGACAGGCTCGCAGGGCGGCCTGGCCCGGCTCACCACCGGAGTCGTCCGGTTCGGGCGTCGGCGCGCTGTCGCTGTCGGAGGTGGCCGTCGCCGGTGCGAGCATCTGCGTGGCCTGCTCAAGATCGGGCCGGCTGCTCGTGCTGTAGAGCCCGTATGAACGGACCTTGACGAAGCGCCGCGGCAGCACGTGCTGCAGGAAACGCCGCGCGAACTCGACGGCATCGAGGTGACAGTGCCTGATCTTGCTGGAGCGGTTGTCGCGGTAGCGGAAGGTGACGTGCTCGCCGTCAAAGTGCTCCAGCCGACTGTTGGCGATCGCGGTGCGGTGCATGTAGCGGCCGAGGTACTCGAGGACCTTCTTGCCCGTGCCGGCGTGCTGACAGTGGACGACCCACTTGCGCCGCCACGTCCGTTTCGGGATGTCGGCGATGAGATCGGCCTGCCCAAGCGCATCGCGAATCTTCGCGCGGAAGATGACCGACAGTGCACGACAAGGCACCAGGAAAGCCGGGTTCCGGGTCTCGATCCAGTCCCCGCCCGCGCGGTCCAGGCCACCACCGGTGACCAGGATGTGGACGTGCGGGTGGTAGCGCATGTCGCGGGTCCAGGTGTGGAGCACCGCGATCATGCCGGGGCGTGCTCCGAGGTAGCGCGGGTCGGCCGCCAGCTTCTGGAGCGAGCTGGCGGCCTCACGCATCAGCGCGCCGTAAACGGCGTTCTGATTCGCACGCGCGACGGAGCGGAGCTCCTCTGGCAACGTGAAGGTGAGCAGGAAGTACGGGCACGGCAAGAGCCGCGGCCGCCACGCAGCCAGCCACCGTTCAGTCCGATCGTGATGGCACTTGGGACAGTGCCGGTTGCGGCAGGAGTGGTACGAGTACCCGCTCTCGCCGCAGTGATCGCACTTCGTGAGATGGCCGCCAAGCGCGGCTGTCCGGCACAGCTCGATGTCGCGCATAGCCCGTTGGTGCGAGGGCAACATGCGAGCACCAAAGCGTGCGCGGTACGCCTGCCCGACCTCGCGGAAGATGTCCGCGACTTCGAGCATGTCGTCGCCCGGGCTACAAGCCGTCCATCAGCCGCTCAACGGGTTCCTTCGCGGTTTCGGTCACCTCACGCGTGAGGTGGGTGTAGACCGCGGTCGTCTTCGGACTCGCGTGTCCGAGGTACACCTGGATCAGGCGCAGGTTCACACCGGCTTCGAGCAGGTGCGTCGCGTACGAATGGCGCAGTGATCGGACGTTCGCGCGCTTGTTGATGCCGCTCTTCTGCAGGGCCTTCCGAAACGCTACCTGAACGTTGCAGTACTTGGCCGGCCCGCAATCGTGCGCGACGCTGTACGCGACACCCTGCCGAGTGCGTGTCGGGAAGAGCCAGCGCGGCGAGTGGTGCGTACGCCAGAGCTCACGGAGCATCTGGAGCGTGGCCTCGGACAGCGGGACGTGTCGGTGCTTGTTGCCCTTGCCGACGATGATCAGCCGCATGCGATCGCTGTCGACCTGGTGCACCGGGAGTTCCGTGCCCTCGCGCAGCCGAAGGCCACACGCGTAGATGGTGGTCAGGCAGGCGCGGTAGATGTCGATGTTGACGCAGCGGAGGATCCGGCGCACCTCGTCCCGGCTCAGGACGACCGGCAGCTTCTTCTCCTTGCGCGGACGCACGACGTCGAACACCCCCCAGTCGCGCTCGAGCGTGCGCTCGTAGAAGAACTTGATGCCGCACAGGGCAATCGTGATCGATGGGCGTGCGAGCTTCTTGACCTCGACGAGGTGCAGGAAGTAGCGTCGGAGCTCCTCCTCCGTGATGAGGTCGGGAGACTTGCCGCAATGCACAGCGAGCTGACGAACCGAACGCGCGTACGCTTCCTGCGTCCGAGCCGACAATCCACGCAACCGCATGTCTTCGATCATGCGCTGACGCAACTTGGTCATGACGATTCCTTTCCGGGCCGGGTTTCGGCCCTCGTTTCCGGAAAGGATCGCGCGAGTATCGAAAACTCGCTGGCGACGGGAGGTCACATGCGGCCGAGGCGCGTCAGTTTCCTAGCCGCCGGAGGCGGCTTGAGTTCAACCCGCCGCTGCACGCGGCCGGCGCTCCGCGCCGCCGGTGAGCGGCATTCATGTTGGGCGGGCCAGAAACAAGGGAGGAACAACTGTGCAAAGACCAGAATTTCCGAGTCTTCGAACGTGGCCTCGGAACCTGAGCACGTCTCAGGGGGGAGGTTTGTCAACGTCTCAGCGTGGTGGGATGTCAACATCTCAATACGGCGGGATGTCAACTTCGCAGTATGGCGGCATGTCCACATCACAGTATGGAGGAATGTCAACTTCGCAGTACGGCGGACTCTCAACATCTCAATACGGCGGCCTTTCCACCTCCCAATACGGAGGCCTTTCGACGTCTCAATACGGCGGCCTATCCACGTCACAGTACGGCGGCTTGTCAACCTCTTCAGGAGGTGGCATGTCGACGTCTTCAACCCACATCTACCGAAGCAATATTCCGCCGTGGCCCGTGTTTCTTAGAGAACTTGAGTCGCGTGGTTTCGAATCGCAGGCGGAGCTTATCCGTCGGTACTTGCCGGAACGTCTTTGGCCAGAGAACTACTTCCAATAGGTGGCCAAGATGCGTGTATTTATGGGCAATTGGTTGTTGCCGCTACAACGCCGTCCAACTACTCATTGCGGCGGACGGTCCGCTGCGCGGCCCGCACCTGAATGAGCACTCGTTGGGCTGACGGATGAACGCTCGGTGAGAGACATCCTTCCAGATGCCGTCGTTGACTCGATCCGAGATCGGATCGTTGCGGGCGTCACGATGGCTGAGGAAGGCTACGAGTTCTCGGCCGGTGACGAAGACGCGGTCACGGGGGCACTTGGTCAGTCGGTCCTGCAGCGTCCAGTGGTCTTTCAGTCTGATGACGGAAGTCAATGGGCGTGGTTCATTCGGTACTACAAGCTGCGCGGTCGGGGAAAGGGCGCGCCTGAAAAGCACACTGGTGCGGACGGCATCTTCCAAATCCATGTCCAGTCCGAAAGCGGCGCCGTCATTCGGATGAAGGGGCTGCCGTTCCAGTCCAAGAAGAACTGGCGCGGCACCAACACGAAGCTGGCTGAGCAAGCCTCGGACCTTCTGTCCTCATGTGGGGATGGCATCGTGATCGACTTCACGCCATCGGGGTACTATGCGGCCCATGTTGAATCTGTTGCCTATGCCAAGGGTAAGCGCTCCGATGTTGCTAAAGGTAAGAGACTGCCGAAGCTTGCGATAACTCTCAGCGAATTCGTTGAGTGCAGGTTAGGCAAGGATGGCCTCTACTATGACCCCGAGACCGAGCGATTCATCGACACAGATGCCCCGTCAGCCGTGACGCACGTCTTCGACACGGGAGTAAGGCGTGTTCGCAACACTGTCGGGTAGCAGCCCAACACGCCGCTGCACACGGACGGCGCTGCGCGCCGCCGGTGAGCGGCATCATCGTGTACGCCCAGCATGCCCCACGGTCCGAGGGTGCAAGTCCCTCACGGGCCTGACAGGAGGAACCGGAATCCCTTGGCAACTGCGTCGTCGCGAGGCGGGGTGGGAAGGAAGCTGGAGGGAGAAGTCCTGACCCGACGAACACATATTGCATCAGGCCTCGGCGCCTGGGTGAGCTGGCACGGTACAGCAAAGCCCGATCCCTGTCCGGAGAGGCGCATGGGTAAATGCAGCGGGGGTGGGACGAAGTCCGTGGGGCTTATCTGGTGAGGTCTGTCGGTGTGTCCGAGAGGACTACCGGCCCGGCAACGGTCCCTGGATGCGCCGGCTGAAGTCAGCAGAGGTGATAGTAGGTCGTCTTCGTCGGCCGAAGCACCGAACATGTTTTGAA
>JAJFFE010000085.1 GCA_021776775.1 Planctomycetota bacterium
CTTGAGAATCCGGTACTCGGTCTTGGCCGGCTCAATCACCAGAAACGGGACGTCATGTCGGAATAGCTGCACCAGAAGATTGAATACGGCCGTCGTCTTGCCGCTGCCTGGTACGCCCGCGACGAACATGTGCTTGGTCAACGTGTTCAGCCCAAGCCGCAGCTCTAGGTTTCGTACGCTCTTGCATTCGAAGAGGTCGTTGAGGTCGTCCGACCCGTTCCGCTCCCCGGGCGGCTGCGACTCGAGATCGTCTCCGATGAGAATCGACGTCGATGGCTCGATCGGCGAGGGATCGGTCGTTTTGGGAATGCAACGAGGCGAACCGAATCCGCCCACCGGAAGACGCATCAATCCCTTGAGTTCGTCCACTGTGGCCAGGCGACACAGGCGTTTCAACCCTTGCCAGTTTCTGGGCAGCGTGCGATCCCAAACGCGAGAGTACATCGCGCTCTGTTCGACGCGCATTTCGCGACTCGCTTCCAGCGACCGCCTCACGGCACTTTGTTCTTTGGCGCCCTTTGCGCCGTCGCATGTTACGAGTTGATACTTGCCTACCTGAAGACCTGACTCCGCCACGGTCGAGGCCAGCAAGAGTGCGTCCTCAGCTCGCGCGGCGAAAGTCTTGATCTGAAACAGGAGTTGGGGCTGGCGCAAGTTCCGATGCAAATCCTGATGCTCTCGCAGGATGTCGTCGGCTATTGGATCCTTGCGTCGCTGCCGCGTGAGTACCTGACTTCCCACACTGTCGTTCGACCAAGGCTCCGATCCGGGGCCGGCGTCAGCGAAATCGTCATAATACGCGTTGATCGACATCAGATGTGTGATGTAGCGATAGTGGGCCGCCAGATCCTCTTCATGCTCCACCGGCTGAACCAGGAGCTCGACAGCACATGCGTCGTGCATTTTCGAGAGCAGCCTGTCGATGGCGAGGTAAGCGTTATCTTCGCGAGGTTCGAAAGGGAAGAGCGCATAGTACAGCGAAGGAATTCGATCGTTCTCGGCACGCGAGACGAGCGGTTCGATTGCTTCCTCCTGCTTCAAGACCTCGCACACCGCGTTGTACCCGCCGAGAGAGCCTCGATCTGAGCCACTCCCGCTCGTGTTCCGAAACTCGTAGAACTCGGCGAGCGGTCCGTTCTCAATCAGCTGCTTGGTGAGATTCGTGTCCAGCGCATCGTCGACTCTCACCGCGACTTGCACCCTGAGTCGCTCTTGCAGGCTCTGCGTGTCGTTCGCGCGGCCTGGGTCGAATAGCATGCGGTACGAGAACGCAATCTCGCTGCAATCGAAGTTCGCCAGCATGCGCAGCAACTGTTCTTGTCCTCGGAAAATACAGCCGCGAACGTCTCCGCCCGAGAGTGCCACGAGGCGGTGATGGGAGGCGTCTGGAATTGTCGGCACAGTGTATTGCGTTATCATCGTCTTTCACCCAATGGTCGGCGCCAGGGTCAATACTCGGTGAAGCCCTCGTACGCGGAGTACGCGCAGAACAGTACGCCGAGACTCAATCCAACGGACAAACCGACATCCCACCCACCCTTCATCACCAGGTTCATGACAAACGCCGTCACGCCGACGGTCACTCCAACTGTCAACAGAGGACCGAAAAAGACTCCGGTGAACCCGTGCTCGGTCCAGTTGCTGGTATCACGGATGCCACGCGCGACCGTGCTGATTGCTGTCAAAGAGATACATGTTCCAACAGCGAGCTGGTGATACGTCGACTGATGCGCAACGAACCAGTTCCACGCAAGGACGATGCCGTACACGGTGCCCGCGAGTACGGCGAGGGCACCAATCGAAATGCCGCCCCACTTGGCGGTCATCCTGATCGCGTGTCGACGCTTGCTTTGCTCATCGTGAATACCGCTGAGTTTCGCGTCGATACTACGTTGAAGTTCGTGCAACTCTACCGAGTCGGGACAATGTGACTGCGCCTTGCGGCATTGCTCTGCCGCGACGTCGAGATTGGCTGCGTCGAAGGCTCGCTTTGCGGCAGCCATCGCATCGGGGTAATGCTGCTCCGCGACATCGATCGTGGCTCTGAGCTTGTCGATGCGATCGGGCGTATGCCAGAAGTTGTCAACCGCAGCCAACTCTCTTCGCGCGTCTTGGAATTCCGACGCCCTGCGAGCCTCGACCGCATGACGAAAACACGCCTCCGCCATTGAGCGATCCTGACGTGTGGTTTCAAGCAACGCTGTTGCGTCTTCGGACCTGGGGCAGGATTCGCAGGCTGCCTTAGCAGCGGTTTGTGCCGGATCAAGATCGTGTAGGCGGTAGGCTTGCTGTGCGACAGACAGGTGGCGATCGTATTCACTCTTGGTCTCTGGTATGGCTTTCTGAACCGCTTCGATCTCTCCACAGTCAGGCCAAGTGGTGTGCGCCTCCGTGATCAGCGCCTCGGCCCGATCGAAGAGAGCCGCTTGGATCATGGCCCGAGCCGACTCGACCAATACCGTTGCACGGTTCTTAGACTCCTGAACCTCCTGGCAGAGCCGCCGGGCCGATTCCGAATCGGGGCGAAACTCCAAGGCCCGTTTGGCTCCGTCTATTGCGGCGTCGAGCCTCCGCATCTCCGCGGCCTCCTGGGCCTCTGCCAACGCGCTGTCATGAGCCTTCTTCATTTCGGCGACAACGATCCGGTGTCGAGGAACGGTAGCGAGCACCTTGCGCCATAGATCAACGGCCTCTTTCATCGACCCGCGCGAGGCAGCTTCGAGCGATGCTGTGAGCCATGGCGTGATTTCCCGTTGCGTCTTTCGCAACTGCTTCGTCAAGTTGCGTTCTTCGTCTTCACCTGTTCCATCCTGGCCGATCATTGACTCAAGCAACTCGATCGCGGCGGCAGGATCCTCCTCTTTCAGTCTTGCCAGCTGCTGCCGTTGCAGTTTTCGCAGGAAGTGAGTACAAAGATCGAACCCGCACACACGACAGAGCTCGAGGTCAACACGATTTCGTGCACCACACCCGGGGCAGTCTCGGAAAACAGCCGAAATGCTCTTCTTGCACTCCTCACATACCTCGGGAGGATTCTGGCTCGCGTTGATATGGCCACAGTGTCGACATGCTGCGTCGACCGACAGCCCAACGCCCTTTGAGACTCGATCAAGGTCGGTGATCAGCTGCGCCATGTTGTCGTAGCGATGCTCAGGGTCTTTCTCCAGGCAGCGGGAGACAACAGGCCACCACTTGCCCGCATCTCCGTCCAACGCCTTCGGCTGCATCTCCAGGTGTTTGTCGCGGAGCTCGCGGGGCCTGCCGTCGAACGGCAAGGAGCCATCCAGAATCTCGTAGAGAACGAGGCCAAGACTATAGATGTCGCTGGTCGGCCCGATGTCTTTCTGCCGTGTCGCTCGGAATTGCTCCGGACTCATGTATTGTGGCGTGCCCACGCCTTCGTGGAGAATCTGTTCCAGGTTTCTGGCAAACTGACCGTCCACATGTCGACCGATGCCGAAGTCCGTTACCTTCGCGGTCCCATTCACCAGCAGGATGTTCTCCGGCTTGATGTCGAGATGAGCCAAACCCGCATCGTGAATCGCCTTGACCCCCTGGCAAGTCTCGGCAAACAACCGTAGCGAGTCCTTCCTGCGTTCCGTCAGCGAACCATCTTTGGACAACCGGTTTCGCAAACTCCCGCCGTTGGCCAATTCCATCGGTAGCAGAACTAGACTGAGTCCCTTGTACGCACAGAGCCGGGGGTCCTCCGAACGAACGATGTGTTTGAAGTCCGAAATACGCTCGCGCAGCTTGAACTCGTGGAGAAGCTGGTCGCGCGCATTGTCAGCGGTGCCACCACCGACTGCGACCACCTTCAGCGCACGTTGTTCGGCCAACACAGAATCATCGACGAGGTACACAGCTCCGAAGCCGCCAGCGCCCAGCATTTTGCGAACGGTGTAGCGATCCGTCAGGGAATCACCTTCGCGTATCGGCAGATTGACGCGATTCGTGGCCCCCTCCGCAGCACCTGGATCTGGCATGCAGGACACGTAGATGCCGACGTCACTCGGAGTAGAAGATCCCGCGCCCTTTGCGGGAGTTTCGGTTGAATCCGGTTCCTCAAGTCCGTGCGTGGGGGTCGACAAGCCCGAGAGCACCGCCTCGCAGTGTGGGCACACCTTCCACCGAAGCTTGATCTCTCGCGAGCAAGTCGGGCAGGTGCTGACTTGAGACGAAGTCGAGATTCCGCAACTGGGGCAAGCCAGGAACCCAGGTTCCAACGTCTCACCGCACAGGCACATGGTTGCTGTCATCCGTTGGCTCATGACTATCCCCTTTACTAGTACTGGCTGAGCTTTCCGTCGTTTCGGCCGCCAATCGCGTGGACCTGGGCGCTCCCTTGATCCTCCCCTCGCACTCGTCGCAGAACTTGGTTGGGGCGATGAACGCAAGTAAGCCGAGGGGAAAGAACACTGTGGCAACGACTTTCTGGGCTGTTGTCGCCTTTCCATACCAGCGTTCGCAGCCACATCGTTCGCATGTGAAACCGAGCAGCACCGCGCGGTTGCCTTTTGTCTTCCTTCGATTCTTGTCCCAGACGAGCAAGCTAATGACGAGGTAGAGAAACAGGTAGGCGAGAAGTGGACTTGCGATGTTGGCTAGATCAGTCATGGACTTGGCTCCTCACAGTAGCTTCCCTGCGCTGTCGTCATTCGAGTTTGGTCGTGCCGACTCCTCGCGTCGTTTGCCACGAATCGAGCGGCCGAACTAGGTCGGTCAAGCGTATTGGGCGCGGGCGATGGAATTCTTTCCGCTAGCGCGGACTTTTTCGGCGTGGGAACAGGTGCAGCACGCGCCGGCGGATCGGGCGTCTCCTCTTTGACTGTCCGTTTCCTGCCTGCCAGCGGCTCTTGGTGGTGATTGAACGCTGCGTCTGTGGGAATCTGCTTGCCACGTAGTGGCGACGAGAAGGCACGGACAAGAGCACCCCGTTTGGCGTGGCTGCGGACTGCCGGCACACCCTTTTGGACCGTAGCCGAAGCTGGCCACCAACCAGTGGGATGACAATCTGGGCAACTTCGTCCGACGGACGGGGGATCAGTCCCCGCCAGATTTCGCCGAGAGCCAGTGCAAATGGTCCCCCGAGCTTGGAAAAAGCGGATTCCGGCCGCATAATGCACGTCAGCGAGCACCTGATGCCGGGAAACGGGCCTGGAGGGCCATGATCGCGGGGAGGCCGGCCCGAGTACCGGGCACGACCGCTGACAGATCCCACGCCGGACGGCTGCGTCAGCCGGACGGTCAGCACGGCGACGAGGCAGAGTGGAACCGCCACGGCCGGCTCTCGGCATGAGCATTGGAGGCCTGATTGACACCGTATCATGCCAAGTACTGGGCGAACGCCCTCATGCTCAAGGGTGCTACTGGGAGCATCGAGAACCTCACTCGGTCCCTGGCGAGCGCGCGCGTCGATCTGAACCCGCATCAGGTTGACGCCTCGCTGTTTGCTCTGCGATCGCCGCTATCGAACGGCGCGGTGCTGGCGGATGAAGTCGGCCTGGGCAAGACGATCGAAGCTGGCATCGTCATCGCGCAGCGATGGGCGGAACGCCGACGCCGGGTATTGTTGGTCGTACCTGCCATCTTGCGGAAGCAATGGCAGCAGGAGCTGGACGAGAAGTTCTACCTCCCGAGTGTCATCCTCGAATCACGGCTCTACAAGCGGCTTCAACAAAACGGGTCGCCTCTACCGTTCGAGCAGCCGGATCGGATCGTGATCTGTTCCTACCACTTTGCCGCCGCCAAAGAGCAGGAAATCCGAAGCGTTCGATGGGATGCAGTCGTCATTGACGAGGCCCACCGCTTGCGAAACGTCTACAAGGCATCAAGCAAGCTGGCGAGGCGCATTACCGATGCAGTCCGCCACGCCCCCAAGCTCCTACTGACTGCGACACCTTTGCAGAACTCATTGATGGAACTGTTCGGCCTAGTCAGCGTCATCGATGAACACATCTTCGGTGACGCCGGCAGTTTTCGGGACCAGTTTGTACGCGCGTCCAGTGAACGCGATCGAAACGACGAACTGCGCGATCGGCTGCGGCCTATCTGTATCCGCACACTGCGCAAGCAGGTGACGGAATACATCATGTTCACGCGGCGCGTGCCGATCACTCAGGATTTCCGGCCGAGCGATGAGGAACACCATCTCTACGGCCTTATCTCCGACTACCTGCAGCGTGAGAGCCTATTCGCCCTGCCCGCGAGTCAGCGCACGCTCATTACGCTGGTCCTGCGAAAGCTTCTCGCTTCCTCGACCTTCGCTATTGCAGGCACGCTGCGAAGGCTAGTCCACCGCCTGGAGAATCTGAAGGACGAGCTTGGATTGCTCGACGACGAAGATCTCGAAGGCATCGACGAGCTTGAAGACGAGTGGGACGGGGACGAGCCGCGCACCGAAGAAGACAAACCTGTTGATCCCAAGCTGCTTCAAAAGGAACTCGCCGACCTCCGGCGATTCGCGGAGCTGGCCGAAACGATCAAGGTGAACGCCAAGGGCGAGGCGCTGGTTCCAGCGCTCCAAACGGCGTTCAATCAAGCTACGGAACTCGGCGCACAACGCAGAGCCGTCGTCTTCACCGAGTCGCGGCGCACACAGCAGTATCTCTTCGATCTGCTTTCCGCCAACGGCTATGAAGACCAGCTTGTGATGATGAACGGCACGAACACTGACGCAACGTCCAAGGCCATATATAACGACTGGCGGCGGCGGCACGAAGGGCAAGAGGTCGTCTCGGGCTCGCGGCCGGTCGATATCAAGGCGGCAATCGTTGAGCATTTCCGAGAACGCGCAACGGTCCTCATCGCAACGGAGGCTGCTGCCGAGGGGATCAACCTTCAGTTCAGCTCACTGGTGGTCAACTTCGATCTTCCCTGGAATCCACAGAGAATCGAACAGCGGATCGGCCGCTGCCACCGTTACGGCCAGAAGCACGATGTCGTCGTCCTCAACTTCATCAACCGCCGCAACGAAGCGGACCAACGCGTGTACCAGCTGCTCAGCCAGAAGTTCCGGCTGTTCGACGGCGTGTTCGGTGCGAGCGACGAGATCCTGGGCGCCGTCGAATCGGGCGTGGATGTCGAACGCCGCATCGCGAAGGTGTATCAGTCCTGTCGAACACCGGAGGAGATCGCCGCTGCGTTCGATGGCCTTCAGGCGGAGCTCGATGACCAGATTCAGTCGCAGATGGCCAAGACACGGCAGGCGCTACTCGAACACTTCGACGAGGATGTCAACGCCCGCCTGCGCGTGCATCGCGACAGAACCATGGAGACGCTGTCCGAGCGCGAGCGATGGCTGCTCGAACTGACCCGCGTGGAACTCGACGGCCAGGCAGAGTTTGACACCAACAAACCACGCTTTCGCTACGCCGGGCCGGACGCACAGCACGGATACTACGACCTCGACTGGAAACGAGCCGAGAAGACGGGTGACACATTTTACCGGCAGAACCACCCGCTCGCGGTGCGCCTTATCGACCAAGCGATGGCGCGCCATCTCGAAATTGTGGAAGTCGTTTTGGACTATTCCGCGTATGGAGCCGTGGCAAGCATCCTCAAGCCACTGATCGGTTCGGCGGGATGGGTAGAGCTATCCAAGCTCACTGTCGAATCGCTGGAGACGGAGGAGTTCCTTGTTCTTGCTGCGCGGACCGATACCGGGGACGTTCTGGACGACGAAACCTGCCGCAAGCTGATGCTCCTACCCGCCCAAGTGGCCGAACAGAGTCTACAGGTGTCACCTCCAGACTTGGCGCCAGTGCGAGAGTCGGAGATTGCCAGTAGGATAGAGGAGGTGGAAAGTCGCAATGCGCAGTTCTTCGACGAGGAGGTTACCAAGCTGGATCGGTGGTCGGACGATCTCAAACAAGGCCTGGAGCGGGAGATCAAGGATCTAGACAAGGGTATCCGCGAGGCCCGCAAGGTAGCCGCACTGGCCGCGTCGTTGAAAGATAAGCTAGAGGCCCAGAAGGAGATGAAGGCGCTAGAAGGCACGCGAAGCCGAAAGCGACGAGAACTGTTTGACGCCCAGGACAGGATTGACGAACAGCGCGACGTACTGATTGGTGACATCGAGAAGCAGATGAGCCAGCGACATACACTGGCGCCGTTGTTTACGCTCCGCTGGTCGATCCACTAAGAAAGAGGTGTGCTCATGACGGACGAGCATCGTGACACGACACTGGCCCCCAACGACGCACTTGCCGTCAAGATAGCCAGCACTCTCATCAAGGAGCGGCTATTGGACGGCACCCATTCAAAGTCGTTCTTATCGAAGGTCCCGGACGGCAAAGCATCAGAAACGGACTGGCACACCTGGGCCGAAAAAGTCCTCGCCAGCAAGGAGGTCGACGATGGCGCAGGGTAGAATTGAGGCGGTTTCTGCGACCAAGCTCCGTGGGGCCTCTCGCACAACAACGCTCAATTTCGATCCGTCAAAGCGCTTCGTCCTCGTATTCGGCGAGAATGGCACAGGCAAATCGACCATGATCGACGCTATCGACATGGTCTGCAACCAGACCGCTGGCACTCTTCAAGATCGAAGCTCTGTGACGGTGAGCAAACATCTTCCGACCATCGGCGCCAAGGCCGGCGACTTGAGTGCCCAAGTGACGTCCAGCGGGCAGACGTGGACGGCAACGCTAAAGGGCTCGAAGATTACGACGGCACCCGACGTGGACACGCCAAACGTGGCGATCCTGCGTCGACATAAGGTGCTCAAACTCGTCGAAGCCACCCCCTCAGAGCGATTCAATGAACTCAAACGGTTCATTGACGTTGCTGGTGTCCAGAAAAGCGAAGACGCACTGCCCAAGGCCATCAAGGCCTGTACTCAGCGGATCGATGCGAAGACACGCGATGTGGATCAGGCGGATGAGAGGTTGAAGCAAGCGTTCACGGAGCACCACACTCCGGAAGAGGCGCAGCTTAGCCCTCGGCAATGGGCCAAGAGGCGATCTGATGCTGACGTGAAGACGCTCAGTGCGTCGGTAGCCACGCTCAAGAACCTCATCGACACGCACGGTGCCGCCTCAACGCTGCTCGAAGCCAAAAACACGAGCAAGACGCACCTCGATGACATGCGAAACGCCCGGAAGGCAGTACTCGAAAAGATCAAAGCAGCCGGAGATGTCGATACCGAAACAGGAATCGTTCTCGTCGATCTTCTCGCCAAAGCAGGCGATTACCTTGGCAAGGCTGAGGGAACCGAGGAGTGCCCTGTGTGTCTTCAGCCCGTGAGCGGGGCCGACCTGGCCTCCGAGATCCAGGAGCGGCTCGGGAAGATGACCGAGTTGACGTCCCTTGCCAAGGCGCTTTCGAAAGCCGACGAGGATGTGAAAGCCGCCACAAATCATACACAACAGAGTTATATGGGCCTCATTGGAAAGGTCTTCTCGCTGGCCAAGCTCCTTGACGCACTGGATGTGGAACACCGAGGTGCGTGGACGTTCAACAAGCCTCAATTCACACATGTGTTTGAGTGGGCGGACGAGCTCACGAAGGAAGTGATAGCCGAGAGCGACGCGCTCATGGATGCGGTAGCCGCCCTGATGGAGCATATCAAGAACCGACATGAGACGCTAAGCAAGCAGGCGACTCTGCTCAACGGCATCAAGCAGAGCTATGCTACGTGCGTGGCTATGGAAAAGGAAGTCAAGCGCGAGTTCGCCGTGCGGGGCGTCTTGGAGAAGATGCTTGAGGTCGTTCGGCGCGAGCGACTTGCATTCATCAATAGAATCTTGGACGGCATCGCTGATGAGTGTGACGGACTGTACAGCAAGATTCATCCTGGCGAAAAGCTCGGAAGCGTTCGATTTGCCATGGATCAGGAAAAGAAGGGCTCGTTGAACCAGAGCGGTCAGTTTGAGGGGCACAAAGACATCGCACCTCAGGCTTACTTTTCAGATTCTCACCTCGATACGCTGGCCTTCTGCTTCTTCTTGGCCGTTACGAAGCAAACCATGGGGGCGAACGCAGTCATCGTCATTGACGATGTTTTTACTTCGGTAGACATGGGTCACATCAAGCGGATTCTAAACGTCCTCCTGGAGGGAACCGAAGATTTGGACCAAGTGATTCTCGCAACACATCAACGGCGGTGGCTCGATCTGTTCATGACTCAACAGGCGCCTATGAACGAGGCATGCATCATTCAACTGCGCGAATGGTCGCTCACGACGGGAATATGCGGGGACGATGTGAAACCGCACCTCGAAGATCTACAGGCGAGCCTCGCTGCGCCGAAGTTGAACCGCCGTGACGTCAGCTCTCTATCGGGGTTCTTGATCGAGAGCGTGCTCGGAGAGATGACAAAGCACCTCAACTGTTCGATCAAGCGCAACCCCAGAGACAAGTACACGGCCTACGACCTGTTGTCCAGCATGACAAAGGCGGTGAAGACGATCAAGGTTCATGCGGCGCCTGCGAAGGGAGCCGATCCCGTTTTGGTATCCGACGGGCCACCCTCGCTCCAGGAGCTTGTCACCGGTTTAAGAACGACCCTGGACGACGTTCGAAATACCGTCGGCGATCACTTCAACTGGGATGCGGCCGACATCTCGGACGAGACCGTCCGTACATTCGGCAGCAACGTAGAGACGATGTGCCGCATGCTGTTATGTGGCGGTTGTGGCGGGATGGCGATGCGCGACAAGAAAACGTTCCTGACATGCAGTTGCACACTGCTTCGGATCGAACGAGGATAGGGTCGGCGTGCAGCCGTTGTTTGTCACGCCGTGGAAGATTGCGTAATGAGCAAAGCCAAGGACACGACTAGCAGGGTCACGGTTTACCGGCTGATTGAGCAACTCGATCTTAAGAAGGTCGCTGTTGACGATTACGAAAAGGCCGGCAACGGCACGGACAAGTCGACAGGTTTTCAATACAGCCTGTGGTTTGGCGTTTTCAACGCGCGCCCGCCCAGTTGGTTCCCGCCGTTTGAAGATATCGCCGACAAGACTCCGACGACAAAGCCGTCTGGTTTCGTGCTTCTCGTCAATACCTCGAACGCAACATACGGCTGTACCGGAGGCCTAGTGTTTCATTGCAGCTCGATTGTTGGGTAGAGCTTCTTCAGCTTGATTCGAGCGTCTTCTGTGGTGAACTGCCAGTTCACGCTGACTGTCGCTCGGTTGCGTTCGCGTTGCCATGCGGCCACTTCGTGGTGAAGGGT
>JAJFFE010000086.1 GCA_021776775.1 Planctomycetota bacterium
CTTTCCTTCGCCTGCCTGCAGATCCTCGTTCTCACCGCGGGAACGATTTTCCTCATGTGGCTCGGCGAGAAAATCACGGAGTTCGGCATCGGCAACGGTGTTTCACTGATCATCATGGCCGGCATTATCGCCGCTATGCCCGGTGGACTCGTCCGACTGTACGAGCAGATCGTGACCGCAGAGGCGGCCGAGAGGCCGTTCGAAGTGTTGCGGGGCGTGATCTTACTGGCGCTGTTCTTCGGAATCGTGGTCGCGGTGGTTTTCATCACCCGGGGCCAACGGCGGATTCCGATTCAGCAGGCACGCACCGTCAAAGGACGTCGCGTGTATGGTGGGCAGCGTCACTACATGCCGATCAGGGTCAACTCGGCGGGTGTTCTACCGATCATCTTCGCGCAGTCCTTGATCATGCTTCCGACCGGCCTCATTACATTCTTGGCCGGGCAAGGCAACTGGTTCACGGACATGTTCGCGTACGGTAGCTTCGCTTACATGATCGCGTATGTGGCCATGATCGGATTCTTCACCTACTTCTGGACGTCGTTGATGTTCAACCCGGTGGAGATCTCCCAGAACATGAAGGAGTACGGCTCCTTCATTCCGGGAATCCGACCGGGTCGACGTACCGCCGAGTACCTCGAGCAGATCATCAATAGAATCACCATGGCAGGTGCGGTCTTCCTGTCGTTCATCGCTCTTGCGCCCATGATCCTCACACAAAGCTTGCGGGTCGACTTCGTGATCAGCGGCTTCATGGGGGGTACCGGAATCCTGATTGTCGTCGGAGTGGCACTGGATCTTGTCGACAAGATCGAGGCTCAGCTGCTGGTTCGGCACTACGAAGGATTCATGAAGGGCGGCGGTGGCGGAGGTAGGCCCCCGGGGCCAAAAGGTGGAGGAGGAGCTCCGGTGGCTCCCTCACCCGAATCGCCGAAAGAGTCGACGCCGCAGGGCTGACGCACTCGGCGAGAGTCGTGAGCTTGGGGCCGAGATCGTCGGTCCCAAGTCGTAGAAGACGCGCGGCGCTGGTTTGCGTCGCGAAAGTAAAACCAGTCGAGTCGTTACCTTTCTTGACGACCTGACGGCACTTAGGTATAGTCCCGGCTTCGCCTCGGTTCGAGGTGCGCCGCGGGACCCCTAAGTGTAACAAACGATACGGCTTAGCGCCCGCCCGGATTTGGGTCTTCCCCAATTCGATCAGCGCCGCGACGCCGCTTTGATGGGTAGGAACCAGCGATGAAGGTTCGCGCCTCCGTCCGCCGCATGTGCGAGAACTGCAAGATCATCCGTCGCAAGGGTGTTCTGCGCGTGATCTGCACGAATCCGCGGCATAAGCAGCGCCAAGGCAAGTAAGCAGCTCCTCGACCAAACGTCCGCCGCGATTCGCGGGGCATTGAGAGTCGGGGGAGTCAGAAGAGAGACGAAGACATGCCGCGTATTCTCGGTGTCGACATCCCGAACCAGAAGCTGACGCACATCGCGTTGACCTACCTATTCGGGATTGGTCACGCGACTTCGGCCAAGATCTGTGAGCAGGCCGGGGTCGATCCGATCATGCGATCGAAGAACCTGACCGACGACGAGTTGAGCCGGATCGCGCAAGTGATCGAGAGTAACTACATCGTCGAAGGTACCTTGCGTCGGCAGATCACTCAGAACATCGCTCGTCTTCGAGAAATCGGCTGCTACCGAGGATACCGCCACGCGCGGGGTCTACCGGTTCGCGGACAAAAGACTCGAACCAATGCGCGTACGCGCAAGGGCCCCAAGCGTCTCGTTGCGAAGAAGAAGTAAGTAGCTCCGAAGGGACAATCGCCCAGTGGCGAAGAAGACAAAGAAGAAAGTCCGCCGCAACGTCGCACGCGGGATCTTCCATATCAAAGCTACGTTCAACAACACGATCATTACTGTCAGTGACAAGAATGGTCAGACGTTGGCGTGGGATACCGGTGGATCGATCGGCTACAAGGGTAGCCGGAAGTCGACCCCGTTCGCGGCCCAGCGCGCAGCAGAGAACTGCTCCGCCAAGGCCAAGAAGATGGGCATGAAGGAGATCGACGTGCGGGTCAAGGGACCCGGCGCCGGCCGCGAATCAGCGATCCGAGCCATTCAATCGGCTGGGCTCGACATCCGCGCGATCGAAGACGTGACTCCGCTTCCCCACAACGGCTGTCGTCCGCGTAAGCGGCGGCGAGTTTGACGAGATCCAGGAGAGGTCCGTAAGATGGCTAGGTATCTCGACGCGAAGTGCAAACTCTGCCGACGCGAGGGTGAGAAGCTCTTCCTCAAAGGCGCGCGTTGCCACACCGTTAAGTGTGCAATTGCACGCCGCGCATACATTCCCGGGATGCACGCGTTTCGCCGCAGCCGCCCGACTGACTACGGTAACCGTCTTCGCGAGAAGCAGAAGACGAAGCGCTACTACGGCGTTACCGAGAAGCAGTTCCGCATCTACTTCCGCGAGGCGGAGCGTCTCAAAGGAAACACGGGCGAGAACCTGCTCATGCTGCTCGAGCGACGTCTCGACAATGTGATTTGCCACATGGGTTTCGCATCGAGTCGCGCGCAGGCACGTCAGCTGATCACTCACGGTCACATTTTGGTCAACGGTAAGAAGGTCGACGTGCCTTCGTACCTGGTCAAGATCGGTCTGGTGATCACTCCGAAGTCGCGCGCCAAGTCGCAAAACTTCGTCAAGGAGAGACTTGAAGCGCGCAAGGGCGATACGCCCCCGGCGTGGCTCGCGGTCGATCAGAAGAAGATGGAAGGGCAAGTGATGCAGAAGCCGTCACGCGAAGACGTCGCCCTCCCGATCAACGAAGCGTTCATCGTGGAATTCTGCAGCCGGTAGGTTGCTGGCGGGCTTCGGCTCGTCGTGTCGTGGGCAGTCGGCGTCGATTTCATCGACGCCGAGGTTTTCTAGGTGCTACTGCTTTAGTAGAGGTCGGCCTGCGGGCGCGGCACTCGTGAAAGAGTAATCACCATGTCTATGCGAGTTCGCTGGCGCGAGTTCGAGCTTCCGAACCGGGTCGTTTGCGACCAGGAGACGAAGTCCGATACTTACGGCAAGTTTCTCATCGAGCCCTTCGAACGAGGGTTCGGCGCGACGGTAGGTAACAGCCTTCGTCGTGTGCTGCTTTCGTCGATCGAAGGATCGGCTGTGGTTCAGGCTCGGATCGAAGGCGTCGATCACGAGTTCACCACCAAGAGTGGGGTCTACGAGGACATCACGCACGTGATCCTCAACCTCAAGCAACTGTTGGTTCGGCTCCGCGACGATGTCGATGAGGCTGAGCTATACATCAAGCGGTCCGGGGCTGGAAAAGTCACGGTCGCTGATATCGAAGCCGACGGCGAGCGCGTCGAGGTTGTCGATAGCGGGCTCGAGATTGCGACCTTGACGGACGACGTCGAGTTCTCGGCAATCTTGAAGGCTCGCCGTGGTCGCGGTTACACGACGGCCCAAGAGAACTCTGCCGGTGAGAACGAAATCGGCAACATTTGGATGGACTCGACATTCTCGCCGATCACTCGCGTGCGATACCGTGTCGAGAACACTCGCGTCGGTCAGTTGACCAACTACGACAGGTTGCTGCTCGAGATCTGGACGAACGGTACGGTCACGCCCGAAGAGGCGCTCGTGCAGTCGGCAAAGATTCTCCGCAAGCACCTGAACCCGTTCGTGAAGTACTTCGAGTTGGGCGCGGAGATTCTCCAGCCCAAGCTTCCCGAAGTCGAAGAGCCCGGACACGAGGAAAGCGAAGATCTCAAGGCCGTCTTGGACCTTCCGATCTCGCACCTGGAGTTGTCCGTCCGCGCTTCGAACTGTCTCGAGTCGGAGAACCTCTCTTCGATCCGCGACATCGTGCAGCGCTCGGAAGATGAGATGCTCGGCATTCGCAACTTCGGCCAAACTTCGTTGGTCGAGTTGAAAGAAAAACTCGGCAAGTTGAACCTATCCCTCGGCATGCTTCCAAAGCAATCCGCAGGGGTCTGATCGTTAAAGGACTGTCCGATGCGGCATCGTGTTGCTGGGCGAAAAATGAATCGGAGTCCTTCGCACCGGAAGGCGCTCCGAAAGAATCTCATCCGTTCGCTCCTCGTAGAGTTCGGTGAGAAAGACTACGTGGTCACCACCCGCACGAAGGCGAAGTACGTTCAGTCTGACGCGGAGAAGATGATCACGCTCGCCAAGGTCAAGAACGTCCACAACATTCGTCGCGCGATGGCTGTGCTTCAGGACAAAGTTCTTGTTCAGAAGCTGTTCGACGAGATTGGTCCCTACTACGCAGACCGCCCCGGCGGTTATACGCGCGTGATCAAGCTCTCGAAGCCTCGACTCGGTGATAACGCGACTCGTGCCTACTTCGGATTCGTCCGCAAGGACGAAGAAGTGGCGGCGACCGTCGCCGACGAAGAGTAGCGTACGGCGACAACGCGGACGTCTGAAACACAGAACTCGCCTTTACGGGCGGGTTCTGTGTTTTTTTGTGGGGCTCCGCGGACGAAGGACCTCACTTGGGGCGGAGCGTTTTGCTCGTCATGGCCAATGTCTTGGGGACGTTGCTGGTTCGCGATACCGGCTTCCTTAGAATTGCCCGAGACCTGCGGTGGATTTCGCCGATATCGGAATGGAGGTTGTCATGGATGTACGGACAGCGCGGAGAGCTTCGGTCCTGACGGTTGTCGTCACGCTGTTGGCGGCAGTTGGTTGGTATGCCGGTCCGCGGTTGCAAGCGTCGCCGTCACTCGGCGGCGCGACCGAAGACGTTGTCGTACACATCGACGGAAGCCCGCTGCCGCGAACGGAGTACCTCGAGTACTTGGGGCGGGAGTACGGGCCCAGCCGAATGACGGGCTTCGTCGACGACTGGCTGGTTCGTCGCCGCGCGAAGGAGCTGGGCGTCGCGGTGGATCGAGCAAGCCTCGAGGTCTACGTCGATCAGAAGATCGAGCGCGAGATTGAGAGGCTCTTCGGTGGTGACGCCGCGCAGTTCAATCAGAGCCTCGTGAATCGACGCATGACCAAGGCACAGTACCGAGAGTGGCAGATCACTCGGGAGACGTCACGCTTTCTGGCCGACGACTGTATCTTGGCCGTCCGCAACGTGACTCCGGATCGAGTGGTGGCCAAGTTTGAGGAGTTGTACGGGGCGGGTGGCGTGCATCGCCGGATCCGCCACATCTACTTGCTGAACGATCGTGATCGCGCGGCCAAGAATTCTGGAGATCGAACCGTGGATCCCCGCCCGGTGGGGGAGATCGTGTCTGAGATCCAACGATTGCTCGAGCGCGACGCGTCCCGCTTTGGCGAGTTGGCGATGCGGTTCAGTGATGACGGATTTACCCGAGCAAATGGGGGGCAGTTGCCTGGCTATCGGCCCGGACAAATGGAGTTGGGAGAAGCGTTCGATCTCGCCGTCGCGTCCCTTCAGGATCCCATGCAAGTGTCCGGCATGATCAAGGCGACCCGGGGCGTGCATGTCGTCCAGCTGCTGTCGCGGAATGTGACTCAGATAGACACCGTCCGTGAAGAGATCGCGTCGCACCTCGAAGCCGAGGCGCCGACCGCCGCCGAGAGGCGATCGTTCATCGAGGAGCAGCGCAAGAAGGCTCGGATAGAACCGTAGTGACCGCGACCAACGTGTTGCCTCCGAAACCGGCGGCCCGACTCTTCGGTGTGTTGACTGTGCTGCTCGCGGTCGGGTGCGGTCACCTTCCGTTCGAATCGACCACCCGCCAGCCGCAGCTGATGGCGCCGCCGGAGCTCCGCCCGGCGTTCGGATCTTGGGGCTTCACGACGGAGATACTGGAAGAGTTGTCGTCGGATCAGTTCACCGTCTATCGCTTCAGCTTCGAGACCTACTGTGATGTCCTCGGCCGAACGGAGACCGTCTCTGGCGAACTCTATCGACCAACGACGGAGGGGCCCCATCCGTTGATCGCCGTTGCGCCCATTCTTGGTGGAGCCGTGGGCAACTACATCGAGTGCCGCGCTTTTGGGGAGTACTCCGCCGAGCAGGACTACGCTTCGTACTACCTGTACCAGGACGTCAAGCTCTTGAAGGCGTACGAAGAGGCGTCGTCGCTCGAGCGGCGACTGCGGCAGTGGGTGAGGTCGATGATCAAAGCCCTCGACACGATTTCGGACCACTATCCGATCGACGAGCAGCGGCTCGGAACGTTCGGCATCAGCCTAGGAGGTATCCGTACTGTTGTGTTGGCGGCGGCGGAACCTAGGTTCAAGGCGCACGTCGTCTGCATGGCGGGCGGGGGGATTCCGAGGATCGTGGACACGAGCCAGGAGGGCATGGTTCTTCGCTACATGCGGCGAAGGACTGAAGTGCAGCGAGTCAGTCGAGAGAGGATCGTGCAGGACTTCCACATGAACTTGTTGACCGATCCAGCCAGTGTCGCAAGCGCGATCGATCCCAGCACGGTTCTCATGTTCATCGCAGAGTTCGACAACAAAGTCCCGGTCGAGACGTGCTGGCTTCTTCACGAGGCGTTGGGGCGACCGGAGTGTCGCACTTCTCCCACCGGGCACTACACGTCAATCGTCGTGCTTCCGTGGGCGATCAGTCACAGTTACGAGTTCTTCGCGCGCAAGTTCACCGCCGATGCGGTCGGGTCGGAGGGGCGATGAGAGTCTCGTGCGCTATTCTCATCGCGACGATACTCAGCGGTTGCGGCCCGTATCCCATTCGATTCGAGCGGTGGGGGCTGTCCGCTGTCGATCAGACGACGGGTCGCGTGCTTCGTGACCGAATCGGCACCATCGAGCAGGAGTTGCTGGGGCGGTGCGTTTCCACCGACGGATTGCTCCTCTACCGGCGCCTTGTGACTCCAGACCCGGCGAACGGTGTCTACCTCGATCTGGCGGACCAAGCGTGCTGGTCCGGGTACCTTCTTGCCGGGCTTGTCTTTCGGCAGCTGTGCGAACCGAGTGACGCCAATCACGAGCAAACCCTGAAGGTTCTCGGCGGGCTGGAGTTTCTAGAGTCTGTCACTGGCGTTCCCGGGTTGATCGCGCGGTGTGTTGCGCCCGTGGGTATCGCCGAGCGCGTCGCGCACCATCCCGAAGTCTGGCGGGCCGCCTCGGTGGCCGGGTATCGCTATCGCGCGGACGTGAGCAAGGATCAGTACGCCGGCCTTCTCTTCGGTTTGAACGTGGGGGCATCGCTTAGCGACGACCGTGCGGTTCGTGACCGTTGTCGCCAGTATCTGATTCGTTGCGCCCGTCATATCATCGAGGGAGATCTTCGAATTCGCGATGCGGAAGGGGAGGTCACAGAGTTCGGCGACATCCGTGGCCGGCGGTTTGGTCTACCGATCGGGGTCAACTCGGCGATTGCACTCTCGGCGATTCGCGCCGGACAGATCTATTCCGACAATGCCGAGTTTCGTGCGACCGCCGCTGAGCATATCGAATCCCTCCTCGGTTCACTCGAGCCGCTGCACGTCGGCTTGTTAGGCATTCGTAACTACTCGAACGCGCTCATGGCGGCGGTCGGAGTGGCGAGCCTCGTGGTGTCCGACCGAGATCCGCAACACCGACGGATCTACCGACGCGCCCTGCGCAATTTCGGAGATGATTTCAAAGGGGAGGGGAACGGGTTCTTTCAGTCCGTCTTGGTCCTTGCCGGTGTATCGGACTCGGCGGAGGTGGCGCTCACGCTGCGTAACCTCCTGCACGCGCCGGTTTCGGTGCGGATCGAGGAGCTGCCGGAGGGGTTGTACGACGACCTACCCCGACGCCTTATCCCAAGCCGCAAGTGGCGTCCGCGTTCCCGAGAGGCGCTGCCGCTGGCGGTTCGCCCTCCGACGAGTTTCCGGTGGCGAAGTGACCCGTACTTGCTAGATCGCAAGGTCGGAGCCAACGGTGAGTTGCAGGTTTCGGGGGTCGATTTGTTTTGCGCGTACTGGTTCGGGAGATTCAGCGGGTGGGTTCCCGGTCCCGGATTGCCGCGCTGAGCCACGGGGTCTCAAAAAAAGATCGGGTGCGGCCGCGACCCACTCGCTTGACAGTGCCCCCGCGGGCCACATAATCGACCGCGGCTGAAAGCACGAGAACATTCCATCGTCAATCGAGTAACGCTTTGAGATCCTTGGATCTCGCAAGTGGGCTCAACGAATGTCGATTCCGGGCGCACGGGGCATCGTCGTCCTGGAGTTTCGCGAAGAAAACGAGCAGTGGCTCTGACTGCATTCCGCATGAGGCAAGACGTAGTGACCAGGCACGGTCACGGGCGCGTTGTCACTGGACGCGGTGCGTAGCTATCCCGTTCGTTCGCGAGACGCGACTGTTGTCGAGAAACAGTGACTTTGCCGAGAGTCGGCTCGACGATCGTGCAGAGTTCGAAACCTCAAGACCGGTCCTGGACCGATCGAGGCTGTGATCCGGCTCGAACACTTCGCACCAAATCTCGCTTACCGCGCATCTCGCGTGACGTTCTCGGACGCTGCAAAGCCGCTGCGGTTCATAGGGAACGTCTGTCGTGAGATGGGTTTCGGTGTGTTCTACGAGGAGAAAAGGCCCCGCGTCGCGCGGACGCTCCACGGGCTGTTTGTACGCAACGGGGCTAGGCCCCAAAGGGCTCTCTTTCTTAAACGTAGGGAGGAGCGATGAAACGAAGCCGTTGCTTCGCTCTGGTTACGAGCTTTGCACTGCTGATGGCAGGGCATGTCGTAGCTGCAGATTCGTTCACTATCGGAAATGCGACGATCTCGGGCCTCGCGTCCGGATCAACGACGGTCTCGATGGACAACGATGCTGATGTGCAGGGATTCGTCCTCGCCATTCAGCACGCTGGCTGCACCGCGGGTGGAATCGAGATCACTGGTTTTGAAGCTTCCGGTGCCACCATGGCAGCGGGCGCAGAGTTGGTTGTCGGGGAAATGTTCCCGGGCGACGACGGCGCGACGCTCGGCGTTGTTCTCGATGCCACTGCTCCGTTCGACGGACAGGTCATCGCGACTGGCGCGGGTAGCGAAATCGCCACCATCACGGTTCAGCAAGCCGGCGGCCCAGAGCTCGCCGACTTCTCGTGCGACATCTGCTTTGTCGACGGACTGCTGAACGATCCCCCGCTGAGCAACATTCAGGTGCAAGCGGGTCTCTCGATCGGTACCGGTGCAGGCCTCGGCCTGAACTGCGGAACGATCACGGTCGAAGCTCCCGCTGCGGTCACGTTTGACCTCGGCGACGTGACGGTCGACAGTACCACCGACGACGGTGCTACTGGGAACTGCGCCGACGTGCCGGTCCTCATGGACAACTTGGCGCCGGTTCAGGGATACGTCCTTGCGATCGAGATCTCGGGCGACGGTTCGGCCGCGTCGATCCAAGCTTCCGGCGCCGCTACCGCAGCTGGCGTCGAGTTCGAAGCAGCTGCCATCCTCGGCGGCGGCACCGGCGCTACGCTCGGTGTCGTTCTCGACTTCCTCGCTCCGTTCGATGGCCAGACCATCGGCGCGGGTGC
>JAJFFE010000087.1 GCA_021776775.1 Planctomycetota bacterium
GGTGCGCGGCGGTCTTCGACGGAATCTCACCATTCGTAATCCTCAACGAATCCACCAATTCGCCTGCGAATTCCGAACGGCAATCTTCCGCCGAACTCCACCACTCACCGCACCTGCACTTTCCGGCCGCACCTCTAGCCGGGCCTCAAGCCAAGATTGAGTATCTGGGATCGGCTTCACTACAAGGTTGCCATGAAGCCTCGACCGTTGGCTCCAACCGGTTGCGACTCAATCGCACGTAAGCGTGTCAGTGGTCGGATCGACGCCTACCTCGCCCCGTGGGGCCGGCAACGGCGGTCCGTCGAGTAGGAAGGCGTGCAGCATGGCGATCGCGTCGTCGATACCGAGCGCCCCGTCATCATCGGCGTCGCACGCGTCTTCGCAGGCGAGCGACGATCCGCCGTCGAAGAGCGACCACAACAAATGGATGGGGTCGGCTATATCGAGCCGCCCGTCCGCATTGCACTCGCCACGCACAAAGGTCGTCCCGACGGGGCCGACGCTGAACACGTGCAGGTCGTCCAAGTTCCAGCCGCCGAATTCTAGGAAGCCGTTCGACTGTAGCTCGAACTCGATGACGACCGTGGGATCTCCGTCCGCGTGAGCGCTGATGTCGTGGGTCACTTCGGTCCACTCGGTATCGATGACGTCGCTGGTGTTTTGCCAGACTACTACGCCGTTGATCCAGACTCGGGCGAAGTCGAACGGAGCAGACTCGACGGTGAGCCAGCGGTGGTAGCGCAACTTGACGCCGGACGCATCCGAGCAGTCGATCGGGGGCAAGGACAAGAAACTCTGCGTGTTGTCCGGGTAGTCTCCGTTCCACCCGAAGTTGTTCAGGTCGTTACCCCAAACGTTGGGGGCGGAGAACGGCTCGAGTGGATCCCACGGATTGTTGCCTTGTACGTTGGGCACTCCGCGCTGCCAATCGTCCTGACCAGTGACGGCGCTGTGTGAAACTCCCGCGTCGTCAGTGCCGACGTCGTCGAAGTGGATCGTATCGATGGTTCCCACGAAGAATGAGAGCGGCGCTTCGGGAGCGGAGATCGGGTACTGCGTATCACGGCCGAGAGTGTCGGTGGCGACGATGTAGTACCGCACGCACGCGGGAGACGGTTGGCCGGGAATCGAGGCCGCGAACGAACCCACGGTCGGATCTGTCGACGGCGTTGCCTCAACGGCCGGGATCGTGATCCAAACGTCGGGGGCGGTCGCCAACGAGTACAGCAAGGAGACCGAGTCGAGTGGGGTACTGGTGGTCGAAGCGACGTCGATCGTGATTGCGTACGGTCCCATTTCGTCGACGGTGTCGCTCGCCGGGTCGAGTTGGAACGTAAAGAATTCGAGGTTCGGGGCGTCCAAGCCGTGTGCCCCGAAGCCGGCCGCGATCGCGTCGTAATGCGGCGTTCCGTTTAAGAGATTGCCGTCGTCATCGTCGATCGTCAGCACATCGATTGTGAGCAGCGGCGTGATCACTCCTGTCTGGAACATCATGTGATCGAGCCACAGTCGGCGGGTTAGCTCGAGAGCCGCGGCGTGTCCGAGTTCCGAGTCGAGTGCGACGAGCGTATCCCAAAACGCGCCGCCGATGATCAGCCCCGCGTCGTGACTTTCGCCGGTGACGTGTTCGGGGTAGGTGCGATCCATGGTGTCGACGTTGCGCAGCACCGCTCCCGATTCGAACTCGAGGCCGATGTTCGGATCGTCGATCAGCAGCGCCGTAAACGCGTCGGCCATACCTTCGTGATACGCCCCCGGATCGAACCCGTACATCTGATCGAGCAGCGCGTGCCCGTACTCGTGATAGACAATCGTCGAGTAGCACGTGTTGACGCAGTCCGACGCAGCCACCGCGAAGTGGATCTCGCCGTCGAGATAGAACGCGTTACAGCTCGTGCCCGAGTTGGTCACGCACGGAATGGGGAAATCGAGCGCCGTGTTGAGCGGGTCGAGGCTCTTGACGAAGGCGTGCGCGATGTTTGTATGAACGAAGCCGTTGATCTGGGCGACTTCTTCCTGAGTCGTCGAGGCGAACGTGATCGAAGCGGGGGACCCCGGTTGTAGCGTGTTCGCAGAGACGAACACCGGACCGGCCGAATTGAACAGCTCGACGAAGGGGCCCGACAGCGAGAACGTGACATCGACGGGGTTGGTGCCGGTATGGGGGATCGTGAACGAGCCGTTGTCGTCCGTGAGCGTCGAACCGATACCGGCGGCGGTGACCGTCATGCCTGCGAGGGGCAGCTGGACCGGGAGGTGCGCCGGGACGTCCGGAAACAGCGCGGGGGATCCGAATCCGGACACATCGCCGATCAAGTCGAGGTAGCACGTCGTGTCGTACAACGATCGGATTTCACCGTCATGGGCATCGACGCAGGCGATGTAGTGCGCGGCGGGGTTCGTCGTTCGCGCTTCGAACGAATGCACGAGACGCCCCCGTTGTGCGCCGCGGAGCTGGGTGTCGGCCAGACGCCCGCCGGGAACGTACTCTGTGCCGACCGGCGTGATGTCAGCGTCACGCCCGATCGCATCGCGGACGATGCGCTCTGCCGTCTCGGTGTTGATCGAGGCGGGATCCACCGCAATGTCGACGACGCCGCGACCGTCGAGTCGTACCCAAACCCAATGGGCGTTCCGACGAAAGAATGACAGTTGCAGCCGAGAGCCGCGGACCGGGATGCCGTTGAATTGCTGGACGAACGCGTAGAGACGAAGCCGACCCCGTTCGGTCACTTGCAGTCCCACCCAGTTCGCCGCCGGCAGCCCCAGCACGGCGGTGTGTTGTTCGACGAGGCCAGCCGCGACCGCGGCGAGGTGTTCATCCGACGCGGTCGAAGTCGCGACGACGGCCCCGGATCCGAAGAGAACGATCGGCATCTGTGATTCGAGGTCGAAAATTGCTCGCCAGTCTGCGCCCGTTTGATCGCGGAATTGCTTGAGCGAAGGCGAAGTTCGATTGAGCGCCCGTTGCACGATGGGTCGATCAACCCAGGGTTCGACGCTCGACTCGGACTCGTTCCAACTCGGGGGTGCTACATAGCGGTCGCCGAGCGCTGCATCGCCGGGTGATCGCGGCTGGCGACGATCGGTGTCAACCGAGCCCATTGCCGAGGCGCGACTCGGATAGACCAACGCTACCGCGTGCGCGCCGATCAGGGTGGCGATCGCCATGCCGAGCAGTAGCGTCGAACCCATGTGTGTTCGACCTGGTGAGCTTCGCATGCAGTGAGTCTCTTTCGAACGTTTCGTTTGCTGTTTCGTCTGCCCGGTCGTTCGTCGCGTTTCTTCGGCGCAGCGTCGTTTCTTTTGCTCTATACCCGCGAAGGGCTACCATGGCCGCAAGGAAGTGTGCCTTCGCTCGTTTGGATTTTCGCTCCTGACACGGAAGGCGGCAACGTGTGGCACCGAAGGATTCCCCACTACTCGGTCGGTGAATCATTTCATCTTGGTGAACAAGAGACTCAGTTCAAGGAGCGGGCCGGTGATGAGCTCGAAGGCTCGTTGTCAATTCCCGTCGATGAACTGCAGGCGCTCTTTCGAGGCGTGAACGAGTATGACGATCTACGTTCTCACCCGAAGTTCGTCGAGCATGAAGTCGCCCTCGACAGCTGCGAAGAACTCGCTGCGATGTGGAACTACACGACGCGTGAAGAGCTTGGCGGCCGTCGGCCGATCGAGCTATACCTGCGCGAAATCGTGCGCGCCGGTGACGTGGACCCCGAGGACGACTACGGTACCAAACACATCCAGTGCGAGCATACCGGCGAGCTGTTGACGAAGCCGGATTTCTTCGGACCGACCTTCTTCGCGTTCGTCGAAGGGCGCGACTTGCACGGCTTGGACATGGCTCCACCCCACACCCGATTCCCGGCTAGCACGTAGATGCCGTAGCGCCGCAATCGCGGGTTTCGTCGTTCGCGTCACCCTCCTCTCGACTTCGCCCGGCCGGGCGCCCGCCTCTAACTGCCTCGGCGGAAACACCTTTCAGCTTCTCGTCTGCCCGCCGATCGAACTCGTGATGAGGTTGTCTCCCACAGCTACCGGTTTGAGGCGTATCATGGCTCACGAGGAATCATCCCTTTTGAATTAGGTTCTCGAGTTGCTCTCTCGAGGTCGCTCATTTGGCGACTCGCTTGGCAAGCCAGCGGTTCGCCCGGAGTTCGCCTCGGAGAGTGCTCAAACATTCCGTCGGATGGCGTCGATCCATCTGCGGCGAGGAGGTGTGGAGTGATGATGCGCATGACGCGAGTTTTGATGTTGTGTTTGGTGTGTTCCACGGCGAGCGCGCAGTCGTTCCTGTTCGACGTCACGAACCAATCGGTCGACTATGATCCGTTCGTCGGGGCGGCGTCCTTCACCGTTCAACCGACGATCGATCAGACGTCGGGCACGATCGAAGATACGCAGGCCTTTTCCATGGGGGTCTCGCACGATTCCGCTTTTCTCGACGTGATCAGCGTCAGTGCCGCGGGCGCGGTCGCGGCCGTCGCGGGCGGCTCCGGCCCGGACTTCTTCGGCGTCAATATCTTCAGTAACGGTTTCACGGTCGGCTGTGTCTATCAGTTCGATATGTCCGAACCGCTACAGTACGCCAGCCCGACCCCGGTTCTCAACGCAGACTACGACGTCGATGGTGGCGTTCTGCTCGGTGATACCGACGGTGCTTCGACGACCTTGAACTTCAGCAATACCTTGGCGACGCCGGACGTCCTGAACGTCGTCGTAATCGATCTCGTCGAGTTCAGCGCCTCGCTCAGCTCCGGGACGATCACCTTCAACTCGGTGGTCTCCGAGTTCTTGCGAGGCGATATCGACGGCAATGGCAACCAGTCACTCGCCGACGCAGTCGCGGTTCTCGTTCGCGTGTTCAGCGGTCCGGTGTCGGATTGCGAAGACGCCTACGATGTCAACGACGACGGCTCGATCGACGTCGCCGACGGTGTCTACGAGTTGAACTACCTGTTCACCTCCGGCCCGGCCATCCCGGCCCCGAGCGCGGCGTGCGGCCTCGACGCCACCGCCGACGGACTCGACTGTTCAGACTACGCTTCTTGTCCGTAACGACTCGCTCCATGAGTGAGTAACGACGGACTGAGTGACGACGGCCCCGCGAATCGCGGGGCCGTTTTCGATGGCGGCTGAGTTGTCCGAGTAAAGAGTGCATCCCAACGCAGAGCGCATCCACGCCACGAGGCGCCCCACAAAAGCGCCGCGACGGCGACTTGTCAGGTGACCAACCCATAAGATCGCGATTCAGCTCCAGTGATTCAGGTCCCAAGATCTGCACGAATGGCTAGCTACGCCGAGCCCGAGCTAGAACGTCCCGATCAAGTTCAGGAACCAGCCTTGGGTGCGGTAGTCGAGGTCCGTGAGGTCATCTGAGAACTGCGAGAAGTCGTAGCCCACTCCGATGCGCAGCGACGGGTTGACGTGGCGATAGACGCCGAGCAGTACCCCGTAACGGTGGTCCTGTGCTTCGCGCACTTCCAGCCAGCGGAACTCGGCTAGTGCGTCCCACTTGTCGATCACATGGAAGTCTGTTCGCAGTATTCCGAGCTGAGCGGTGCTCGAGTGCCAACGTCCCTCGCTTCGACCGGCGCGTAGCCGTCCCAGGCGAAGTCCGTACTTGGCGCCGATGGTCAGATGCGCGCAGAGGTCGTAGTTGGTGTCGATCGAGAAGATGTGACTCTGCTGTTGGAACGTCGACGCGACGCCTTGGTTGGAAACTTGTGCCGACGGCGGTAGGTTGGCGAAGTACGTGTACTTGATCAGAGTGCTCCACCGGTTGTTCTCGATGGGTCGGTGCGCAGCGCCGATGACTAGCTCGGTGTAGTCGCCGTCGATGAAGTCTGTATTGTCCGTATGGCTTACCGACCAATTGAGCTGGGCGATTCCGGTGACGCTTGGCGTGAACTTCAGGCTCGCGTTATTGCGCAGTAGCCAGGTCGTTCGTTCGACGGAATCGTCTTCTTCGAAGCGTCCTTCGAGTGAGTTGGCTACTTTCCACTCACTGCCATCGAAACTCGACGACACGGTGAACGCCGTCCGTTCGAGCTCTCCGATCGAACGATCGACGACGATGCCGTCTTCCGCGCTGAACGATACTTGCCACAGATCGATCGGAACGAAGTCGATCCCGATGGCCTGCGTCAAAGAAGCGTTGCGACCCTCCGACGTTGCACGTTGCTCGCTGAAGACGCTGGTGGAATCCTCGAAGCGCTGGCGACTGCCGAGTGTGATGGTGGCGCCTTGTCCGCGCGAACCGAAGTCGGTCCCATCCGCGCCTATTCGGTAGGACAGGTAGCTATGGGAGTTGGCGTCGTGCTGATGCTCGGTCCCGACTTGCAGCCCGACCCCCCCGTTGCCACCGGAGATCTCGCCGTTGAGTTTCCACTGTTCGTCGACGCGGTAGCTGCTGCCCACGCCGCCGCGATTGGCGGGTCGCCGCCGCGCACTTCGGCTGACCGTGGCCTGGCCAAAGCCGTAGGCGTCCCATGTGCTGTGAGAGTTGAACGCGAGTTGGGTGGCGACGTCGGTGCGCGACCCGTCGCGGAAATTGGCCGCGGTCGTCGGGTTGTTGTCGGTACGTCGCCAATCGGTGCGCCCGCCCACGGTCCAGGTGAAGTTCCGGTCGAGGACGCGCTCGATATCGAGCGAACTTGCCCGCGACGAGACGCCTGATCCTTCGAACCGTTCGTCGTACTTGGCGATGGTGTGAGTTCGCTCGTCGATCGTGAACCGGAAGCGACCGCCCCACTCGTGCGTCCGGGTGTCGGTGAGTTGACCCGGAGCCGAAAAGCCGCGATCGCGATGCTGGAGGTAGACCGCGATCTGGCCTTCGAGATCGAGCGATTCGAAGTCGGCAAGGTCGGTGGCACCTTCGATACGATAGCCGTACGCCACACGGTGGGGATCGGCCCTATCCTGAGCCACGGTCGCGAAGCGGAAGCCACCGTCGACGGATGATTGCGCACCGAGACCGACTCCCTTGGTTTGGGCAATTTCTGCCTTGAGATACGTGCCGGCACTCTTTCGCAAGGTGATGTCACCGGCGTATAGGTGGTAATCGAAGCCGGCCAGGTCTTGGCGGGTCGAGGTGGCGCCGACTTGCAGATAGTCGGTCACCCAATGAGACGCTCTTCCGCCGAGCGTGACGTCTTTGAGCTCCGTCAAGAGCGGGGTGTACTCGTATCGCACGACCAAGAATTGTGGGTGCCCCGACAGCGTGCCGGTGCGGACAACTTGCTCATCGTCATCGGTAGAAGCGAGCGGATTCGACAACACGAGCCGTCCCTGAATGGCGTCGAACGAGTAGTCCCGCCCGGGACTGAGTGGCTTGGTCTGCAGCACGAGGCCGGAGTCACGATCGCGGGTCTCGACTCGAACCTGTTCCGATCCCTGAGTCACATCGCGGTGGGACAAGTAGTACAGCGATCCTCCTGTGCCCCGGAACTCTTCTCGAGCCGGAATCGTCCCCGCCTCCGCGGCAAAGACGTCGAGTCGTGTGCGGGACTCGCCGAACACGGTGGCCGCTTCGCTGCGCCAGTCGAGATGCCCTCCGTAGAGCGATCGATCGATCTGCGCGAAGTCGGTCTCGAGAATGCGTGTGCGGAAGCTGCCCCATTCAACTCGGGAACGCTCATCTTCCAGCCGGAAGTAGAACTTGCCTTGAGTCGGCGCGTCCTCGACGAGAGTCGACTCGTCTCCGTAGGTCGGCTGGTGGGTCTTGCTGTCGATACGACGGAACAGCGAGAAGGCGTCTTTGTCGTTGAAGTTCGAAAAGAGATTCCTGAGTGGCTGTCCTTGGGTGTCGGCGCTCGCCGTGACCGTGTAGCGACCGACCTTACCCTTGATGTAGAAGGCGAGTCGTCCGTCGGCGAAAAAGTGATCGCCGAGGTGCTGCTCATCGCCGGTGACGGCGTCGCCGGGACCCCGGGTGTCGTTGCGTCCGATTGTGAGGTCGGCGATACCGACCGCGAACCACTCGCTCGGGATGGCTGGTTGGGAGATGTCGGTGGCGTCGGGCGCGACGACGCCAGCTCGGGCCACGGTGTCGGGGGCCGTCGAACTGTTCGGCGTTGTCGAAGAGTCGTCACTTCGCGCAGCGCTCTTAGCTACAGCGCTTCCTTTCGTCGCTGGTCGGCTGGTAACGGCTCGACTTGGGAGCTCCCCATGAGACGCGTCACGGCCCCGCAGAGCCGAACCGGCGACAACCGCGGTGACAGGTGGCTCCTGGGGTAGCTTCACGCCGAAGTTTGCTCTCGACAGCTTTCCCCGAGTGAGGCGGATCACATTGGGATTTTCGGTCGTCATGGTCGCGCCGGCCGGGAGCGAGCGTGGGTCGAGCTTGACGATGAAGTTCGATCCGAACAGTTCATTGGGAACGGCCGAGTTGGCGATGTGATAGAGCCCGTAAGAGTCGGTCGTGATGATCCAGCCGCGAGCCGTGACGAGGCGCACGTTCGGAACACCGCGTTCGTCGCCATCTTGGATGCCGTTGCCGTTCTGATCGTCGAACACTTTGCCGACGATTTCACTGACGTCAAACGTCGGATCGGGAACGACGCGCACCGCCGCCGTCGCGGTGTTCGACATGACGAGGTCGATCAGCGTGTTGCGAGCCCACGCTTGATTGACCGCAGCCCCGAAACCGGTAGCGGATCCGACGATGGCCACCAGTTCGATGGTGATCGACTGGTTCGCCGCGAACGACAAGCCCGACCACTTGATGGTTCGCCCTTCTTCCGTCGGAGCGATGGCGTTGCCGTTGAATTGCCCCGACCCACCGCGAAACTTGAACCCGGGCGGTAGCTGACTGCGAATCTCGATGTTGGCCAGGGCGCCTGAGAGCCGGTTGGTCGCCGTGATCGTGTAGGGGACCAAGTCCCCACGGCTCACCTGGCTCATCGGAGTCGACAACTGAATCACCATGGCGTCGCTGATGATCGGGTCGAGCGGGATGTGGTTGTTGACGACATCCGGATCGCCAGCGGCGAGCGCAAAGTCGAAATAGTAGGTCGTGTCTTGTCCGACCTGCGGGGCGCCGAACGTGGGAGCCACTTCGAACGGGGCTGGAAAGCCGGTCGGGTCAAGCGGACCGGTTTGCGCAGCGATGGTGCTGGATGGGGCGGCCATGTAGCCACCGGTTTGCACGAGGTTGATCGTGTACACGCCGGCCGGGAATCCGGCGACGAGATCGAATCGGTAGCGCCCGTCCGCGCCCGTGACTTGGTTGTGTTGCCCGGGAAGTAGCTGCGTGTTGGGATCGAACCCGGGTGGTCCGGTCAGGACAGCGAGCACTCCGGGGATCGGATCACGGGTTATCGCGTCGTACACGACTCCACTCGGATCGAGCGGAAGGCTTTGATCGAGCGTGGTGCTGCCTGACGACAACGACAAGCCGGAGATCATCCCGCCACTCGTGTCGGCTCCGGGTGCCGAGGAAGTGGGTCCACCGTACGTCACGGACGTGGTCGGGTGCCGAAAGCGCAATCCGTAGCCCGAGCCGGGAGCCAGCCCGGAGATCGAGTAGCACCCAATGCTGCCGGTCGTCGTCGTGGCGACGATCGTGCTGGCCTGCAACAGCTCTACGATCCAACCGGCTTGTACTGGTTCCTCCGGATCTTGCAGCCGATTGTGATTGAGGTCCGACCAGACGATTCCCGACAAGCTCGCCGATCCCGGGGAGCCGCCGACCATGACTTGGCTCGGATCGTCGTCATTGGGATCGGTGCCGTCGTTGCCGGTCTCGGTGCCGTCGTCGAGGTCTGAATCGGACAAGCCGGACAATCCACCGTCGGCCGTGTAGCTCGCTTGGTTGGTGATCACCGACGCTGCGGCGAGGCCGGCGACCACCGCAACGCGAGCCGCAACTGTGATCGATTCCCCCGAAGAGATCGTGCCGAGGTTGAGGCCGGCAACGAGCGGGGAGTCCACGCCCGTATCCGGCTGGGCCGTGCTGTCTACCGTGGTCGACCCCGCGACATAGGTCGTCGATCCGGGCGGCAGCGCGTCGGTCAGGGTGACGTTGGTGGCGTCGACTCCCCCGAAGTTTTCAATCTCGAAGACATACTTCAACACGTCCCCGGGCTGCACGGTCGCGCCGTTGAGGTCGACGACGTGTTGTGTCACACGAAGCGCTGGGTTGTTGCCGACGACGATCGACGTCGCTTGGTCACCGTTGGTGTCGTCGCCATCGGCGTCGCTCGGTTCGTCAGGAAGCTCACTGCTCGAGACAACAGCTTGGTTCGATACCACGGTCGACCCCGGAGTTCCTCCGTCGATCGAGACCTGGAATGCAACCACCACTTCGGCGCCGGCCGCCAGGTCGCCGACCGTCCAGGTCACGGCTCCCGCTGAGGTCGCACCGAAGTCACCGAGGTCCGCGTCGGCACCGTCTGATACGGCAACCGCAGCTCCGGTGCCGCTTCCATCGGCGTCGTAGGTGATCGATGCCGGCGTGTACGTCGTCGAGTTCGGAATCGGGTCCACTATCACGACGCTGGTTGCCGGATCGGTTCCAGCGTTGGCAATGGTGATCGTGTAGGTCAGGGTGTCGCCGGCGTTCGCGGGAGCGCCGTCCATGTCGGTCACCACCTTGGTCACCGTGAGCAGCGAGCCGATGCCGACCACGCTGATCGTTGCGTCGTCGATTGCAGACGTCGACGGATCGTCGCTCTGAATGGGGGACAACGCCCCGGATCCCTCGCCGGAGCCGATCATTGTCGCCTGGTTCTCGATGAGCATGCCGGCGATGGCGTCGGCAGTCACGGTGACCTGGAACGTGATCGTGACTTGTTCTCCGATGGCGACGCGACCGGCCGCTTCACTCGGAGTGTTTATCGTCATGCCGGACACGAGCGGGGTAGTCCCGGCGACGTCGGAGACGGGCGCGCCGTTGAGCTGCGTCGAGTTTGCGATGTAGCTCGTGTTCGCCGGTACTGCGTCCTCTAGAACACAGTTGATGGCGTCTTCGTTGCCGGCGTTGCTGACGACGATCGTATACGTGATCACGTCTTCCGCTTCGAGCGGCGAGCCGTTGTCGTCGGCGACCGCTTTGGTCACGTCGACAATGGGCATCGACCCGATGATGGTGCGCGTCGGGTCGTCATCGCTGGGGTCCGCCGGGTCGTTGCCGGTTTCGGCGAGGTCGTCATCACCGGCACTCGTCGAGTCGCTCAAGAACGCATTCGTGTAGCCGGGAACTGTCAACGTGGATTGCGCCGACACGACGGACGCATCGGGTAGCGACGGTTCGAGAGTCGCGTCGTAGTCGATGGTGACGGTCGCCCCGCTTCCGATGACGAGGCTACTGATCGTTAGCGATCCGGTGCTGTTGGCGCCCCCCGTTGGATCAACGGTCGCGGTGCCGCTCGAGGGGCTGACGATCACGCTCGACAACGTCGACGCCGCAAACTCGGAGTCGAGTTCCTGGACGAGGCTCGACGCAGCCGTCGCAACACTGCCGGTGTTCGTGATCGTAACTTGGTAGTGAAGCGCGTCACCGGGTGACGCCGCGGCCGAGTCGACGGACTTCGTCACGACGATAATCGGCCGCTCGGCGGTTAGCGGCAAGTCGTCGGTCGCATCGTCCCCGGTCGCGCCGTTGGCGGTTCCGGTAGTGCCGGCGCCGAGCGTGGTCGGGTAGGCGCGCGTCTCCGGCGGCGTCGCCGCGCTGGTATCGACGCTCGCGTACGTCGTGACGGTTGCGGCGACATCGACAGCGGCGCCGTCGGTCGCGTCTTGATCGAGTTGACACTCGAACAAGAACGTCAATGTTTCACCGGGGTCGATGTACGCCTGAGCCGAAGCGAGCGTTAGCGTCAGTTGCCCGGTGCCGGCGGAGTAGGCCAGCGTGTAGTCGGCGCCCTCGGCCAATGTCAGCGATCGGCCGCCGCTGATCAGCGCTCCGCTCGCGAGCGTGGTCGGGTCGGTGTCGCGCATGCCGGCGTCGAGTTGAGCCACGAAGACCGGCTGGTATGCCGCCGAGGTGCCGCCGTTGATCATCCGCGCCGTGACGATCGTCGGGCTGAGAATGCCGACCGAGGACGCACCGTCGAGGCCCAACGTCACGGACGGCTCGGCGATGGTTAACGTCGGCTCGAGGATGGGTACGAGCGTTACCAGCGTGAACGACCCCGAGGGGAATTCGATCTGCGCTTCCGCCTCTTGCATGAGAGTCGTGCCGCTGACGTTGCCGGGGACGTCGAGGACGCGTACCACGACATCGAGATCGATGCTCGGAGACGCGGCCGTACTGGCGATGTCGCCGAACTGAAACGTCAACGTGCCGATGTCCCCGGGGGACGGCTCCGCGGTCAGCGCGACGGTTCCGCCTCCGAGAGCCTCGGTATTGGTCACTGTGAAAGTGTTGGAAACGTACTCGAGCCCCACCGGAAGTAGGTGGCGCAGGCGTAGATCCTCGACCGTTCCCTGCCCGTACTCGAACCTGATTCGGTAGGTGGCCGTTTCTCCCGGAGCGTACGTGCCATCGCCGCCGGCCCCCTCGGCGATCAGTACCTCGGCCGGGCCGGAGGTGACTTCTACCGTGTTCGACGTTGCGGTGTAGTCGTTGTGGGTGCCACTCGCGTCGCGTTCGTCGGGGTTCGCCCCGGCCGTCGAGGTCCAGTCGGCCTCACTTCGATTGGGAAGTATTTGAAACGGAATGACCGACCCCGCCAATGTCAGCGTGACGTCGAAGACGAAGCTGGCGCCGGCCGCGATCGGGCCCGCCACTTGGTAGCTGGTCGTCGTGAGCCCGCCGCCCGAACTCGAACCGGTCGATGCACCAGGGTTGTCAGGATTGGCCGCGATCAGTGGCGAGATAAGTTCATCGTCCGTGACGTCACGAATCGTGATGTCATGCGCGTCGCCAGTTCCGGTGTTCTGGATGGTGACCGTGTAGGTCACCGTGTCGCCAGCCTGTAGCCCTTGCAGGGGGTCGCTCATGGTTGATGATTGGTAGGCGGTGGCGATTGTGATCAGCGGCTCGGTGACCGTTGTGGCTTCGGTGTTACTCGTCGCGCCAACTTGCTGAACACCGCCGTCAGTCATCGCATATGTGAACACTGCGGCGTTCGATATCGTATCCCCTGAGCCGGTGCCCGCTTGATTTTCCACGACCGCGGTGATGGTCACCACGCCTTGTTGACCGGCCGTCAGCGCGTCGAACTCGACGTCGACCACGTTGCCCGCCGTGTTGTCGGTCAACGTCGTGCCGAGGCTCGTCGCGTTCGACGTCACCGTCAGGACGCGCAACGTCGATGGGACCGTGTCGGTCACGGTGGCATCTTCAAGCGTGAGTTGCACCGCCGTCGCGGGCACAGTGATGGTGTACGTTACTGTCTCCCCGATCGATGCTGTCGTCGTCGCACTCAGGGAAACGTCGCTCGGCGTGTCGACGACGATGCTCGTGGACAGTGGTCCGACCGATGCGTACTGCCGCCGCTCGGTTGCGTCGCTCGACTCTTTCGAGTGATAGGCGCCGACCGACGTTGAGTTGGCCAGGGTGGCCCCCGCGGCGGGGCTACTTACTAGGGTCGCCCGGTACGTGAGAATCAGCGCTTCTCCCGCGGGGATAGTCTGACTGTCTGATAGCGTCCATGTCGCGGTGCCGGTGGCGC
>JAJFFE010000088.1 GCA_021776775.1 Planctomycetota bacterium
CCCCTAGGTCGACTGCGGCGTCGTGCCTGGATCTTCACGGAAATCGCAGCCTGTGTTCCGTTGATCATCCCTCGATTGTCCTCCGCTTGTCCGCGCTCGGTACGATTGGCGCCCTTTCGGGCGCGAAACGACTCCGCCTGATGAATAGTCCGGGCTCTAGAGGCCCTCCATGGAGCGGCCTCGACGTGTCGCCGACAAGCTAGACTCACAAACCCAACTACGGGCAGAGCAATCGATTGAGGGAAAGTCGACCATCGCATTCTCACGCCCTCCGCGGCACGGTCGCCGGATATAGAAAGAAACATTGAGGACGCGGTCGACGAGAGTTCTCCAGTCATTGGCAACCCTCGATCAGCACGGCAACCAGGCAGGACGCCACTTCACCTGCGATCCCCGTTCCCGGTGCCCTCGCGATCAATACTCGACGCTTAGGAGACTCCTTGTTGAAGCTCAAACAATGCGCGTTCGGAGCGCTGCTCGCCGGAATGCTGTTCGGCAACCTGCACGCCCAAGCCGTGGGCTCGAGTGGCCCGGAGTTGCCGATCGTCGACGGCACGCCAACCGTCGACTCGATCACGATTGTTGATTCCCTATCCATCGTCGACGTCAAGGTTGCTGTCGACATCTCACATACATTTCGAGGGGATTTGCAAATCGACGTCCGTTCACCGTCGATGACAACCGTACGCATGTCCAACAATCACGGCGGGGGTGGTGACGATGTGATCGTGACCTTCTCGAGCACAGGCGTGCCGTTCGATCAGGCTCAGCTAGCGGCGGGGCTCGCATTCGAAATGCAACCCTCTGGACCCGGCTCCATGTTGGACTTCGCCGGCCAGTCCAGCCTCGGCGACTGGGTGCTCGAGATCAACGACACTGCCGGCGTGGATGATGGCACCCTGCACAGCTGGCAGCTGGAATTGTACGACGCAACCTCCGGGATCGTGACGACTCCGATATCGGGGCTGAGCTGTAGTCCTCAGCAAACTCAAGCAACCTTGACGTGGAATAGCGGTGCTACATACGACCTCATCGAAATCACTGTCGACGGGGTCGTCGTCCAGACTCTTCCGGGGGGCGAAACATCTGCGGTTGTGACTGGACTGAACGAGTGGTCGAGCTACGAGATCTGCGTGGCCGCGAGCAACGTAGGCGAGGTGGCGCTACCGATCTGTTGCACGGTGGACACTCCCGGTGACGCTTCGGGCGATCACCTGGTGATCGCCGGCGAGGTTCGCCCGGGAATCGACAGTGTCACCGCCCTGCGCAATGCACTACCGGTAGCGACGGTCGTTCTACCCAATTTCGACCAACTCGTTGGCACTCCGGCGAGCGTCTGGTGCTGCCTCGGTACCTTCCCGTCCAACTGGGTGCTATCGCCGGCCGATGGCCAATCGCTCAAGGCGTTGATCCTCGCGGGAGTACCAGTCTACGTGTCCGGAGCTGATGTCTGGGGTTTTGATGATCCGACCGCGTTCAATACTGTCGACGGTGTCCACGCCGACATCGAGGATGGGATCGACTCACACTTTGCAATGATCGGAGAGGACTTCCTCGTTGGCTTCGATGCCGCGTATACAGACGAGAGCATTGTCAGCGACTTCATCGACGAGTTGGTGATTGCCGAAAGCGGGGAGGACGAGCTTGGAGATGACTCCCGCGTCATCCTTCGTGACGACACCGATCCGTTCAATACGGCGATCGCCTACTACACGAACTCGGGCGGACGAGTCGTCTGTTGCTCAACCGAGTTCGGCGGCTACGACGGCGATCAAACGGCACTGGCGGAGGCGCTGTTCAGTTTCCTGACCCAGTCCACGTTTCGCCGTGGAGATGCCAACGCCGACGGAAGCTTCGATATCTCAGACCCGGTGTTCACGCTCGCGAGCTTGTTTACCATCGGAGCACCGGCCGCTTCGTGTAGTGACGCGGCGGACTCAAACGATGACGCTCTCCTCAACATCGCAGACGCGGTCTACTCGCTAGCCGCGCTATTCACGAGCGGCGCGCCCGTGCCGCCGCTACCCGGCGCCACCAACTGCTCGGCTGATCCAACGGAAGACGCGCTCGACTGCGCTCTCTACGATGGCTGCTTCTAACTTCAGCTCATAGGTTGGAGTTTAGTGAGCGATCGGGAGTGTGGCACTCCTCAGGGATGGAGGAGGTGCCTGGGAGAGCTGGCTGACAGCTTGGCGGCCTTGGCGGTCCTTCGCGGCTTTGCGTGAGAAGGCCAAGAGATGCCACACACATGTGACAACGCGCCCAACTGCCAGTCGGCGCTTCGCCCTCTTTGGGGCGGGTGCGACCGTCAGGCTGTTTCTCGCAAGAACGTAGAGGACCGCGAAGTCCTCCAGGCTGCTCATGATGGCAGTTCGGGGGCGGCCCGCCTCCGCCGTGCGTAAACGCCGGCCAGTCACTAAGCTCCAACCTATGAACTTCAGCTAGGTTTGCGGTGAGCGGTGGAGTTCTGCGGAAGATTGCTGGCACCGACTCTGGGCTCGCTCCTTCGGCTAGAGGTGCGGCCGGAAAGTGCAGGTGCGGTGAGTGGTGGAGTTCGGCGGAAGATTGCCGTTCGGAATTCGCAGGCGAATTGGTGGATTCGTTGAGGATTACGAATGGTGAGATTCCGTCGAAGACCGCCGCGCACC
>JAJFFE010000089.1 GCA_021776775.1 Planctomycetota bacterium
GTGCAGGCCATCACCGACAGCCTAGAAGGCATTCCTCCGCAGGATGCGCCTTCCTCGCTGCCATTTACGCCGCACGCCAAGCGCTGCCTGGAACTCGCCGGTGATCAAGCCGTGCGCATGGGCCAGTTCTACATTGGAACCGAGCACTTGCTGGTCGGCCTTCTTCGCGAGGAAGAAGGCGAAGCGTCGCGAATTCTCACGGAGAACGATGTCGACAAGGGTGGCGTCCAACGCGTCATCCATCAAATGCTCGGCAGTAGCGAGCCGTCGGAACCGTCGAAGAAGCCGGTAGGTATGGTGAAGAAGCAAAACACGGCGACCCCGACCCTCGACGGCAACGGTGTCGACCTGACCGAGACCGCGCGCCAGAACAAGCTCGACCCGGTCATCGGACGCGCCAAAGAGATTCAGCGATTGATCCAGATCCTGTCGCGCAAGACGAAGAACAACCCGGTAGTCCTTGGTGAACCAGGCGTCGGGAAGACCGCGATTATCGAGGGCCTCGCCCAGCGTATTGCTGATAACGAAGTGCCAGAGACGCTCGCACGGAAGCGAGTAGTCTCACTCGATCTCGCGGCTCTACTTGCCGGCACCAAGTACCGCGGCGAGTTCGAAAAGCGAATCAAGGCGATCATCAAAGAGGTCGTCGACTCGGGCAACGTCCTACTCTTCATCGACGAACTCCACACGATCATGGGGGCAGGCGCTAGCGAGTCGAGCCTCGACGCTTCGAACATTCTCAAACCGGCACTGTCGCGCGGCGAGATCCAGTGCATTGGAGCGACGACGCTCGACGAGTACCGAAAGCACATCGAGAAGGACGGCGCCATGGAGCGTCGGTTCCAAACCTTGATGGTCGACCCGCCGTCCCGGGACGAAGCGTTGGAGATCCTCTTCGGGCTCCGCGATACGTTCGAAGCGCACCACCGAGTTCAGATCGCCGACGAAGCGATCGCGGCCGCGGTCGATCACTCGATTCGGTACATCTCGAATCGCTTCCTGCCGGACAAGGCGATCGACGTCCTGGATGAGGCGTGCTCTTCCGAACGGCTCCTGCGCACGACTCGCCCCCCCGACGTCGCTGACCTCGAGCACGAAATCGAACGGCTCGAGCGCGAAAAGGACGAAGCGGTGTTCGGCCAAGACTTCGAACTTGCGGCGAGCGTGCGCGACAAGCTCGAAGCGGCAAAGGACAAGAAGGAAACGGTCCTCGCGGAATGGAAGCGTTCCAACAAAGAGGTCGACGGCACCGTCACCGAGGAGACCATCGGCGCCACGGTCGCAGAGATGACCGGAATCCCGGTCAACAACATCCGCGACGAAGAGGCCAAGCGACTCCGCGAGATGGAAGGCACCATTCATGAAATGGTGGTCAGCCAAGACGCGGCCATCGGCAGCATTGCTCGATCTATTCGAAGATCGAGGGCCGGACTTCGCGACCCGAACCGACCGATGGGCTCGTTCATCTTCGTCGGTCCGTCGGGAGTCGGAAAGACGCTGGTCGCGAAGGCTCTCGCAAAGTTCTTGTTCGGAACCGAAGACGCGCTCTACACGCTCGACATGTCCGAGTACATGGAGAAGCATTCGATCTCGCGCCTAGTCGGATCGCCGCCCGGATACATCGGATACGACGAAGGCGGACAACTCACCGAGAAGGTGCGACGCAAGCCGTACATGGTGGTGCTCTTCGACGAGATCGAGAAGGCGCATCCGGATATCTCGAACATGCTCCTGCAGATCCTCGAAGAGGGTCGACTGACCGACTCGTTCGGCCGCGTGGTCGACTTCCGAAACACGCTGGTCATCATGACGTCGAACCTCGGTATCGAAGGCCTCGAGACTCAATCGTCGCTCGGGTTCGGCAACAACAACGAGGAACGCGATCGGGAGGGCCGCTCCGACAAGGTCATCGAAGCCGTTCGAGGACACTTCCGCCCGGAACTCGTGAACCGGCTGGACGACATTGTCGTCTTCGACTTCTTCTCGGACGACGAGCTTCGTCAGATCTTGGACATGGAGATCGAGAAGTTCGGTGAACGCCTTGCCGGCAAGGGGCTGACGCTGGAAGTGAGCGACGAAGCCGCGAATCGGCTGATCGAACTGGGAGCGAGCCCGACGTCCGGCGCCCGGGGAATCCGACGGATCCTCGAAGAGCAAATCCAAGACAAGATCGCCGATCTCATTCTGGATTCTCACGTCAAAGAAGGCGGAGCACTCCTCGTGACCCTCGTCGACGACGTGATCACGGTCGAGGTCACCACCGCCGGAGTCGCTAGCTAGTCAGCTAGTCTCAAACACGGTCGAACTATGTGCCCACGGGCCAGAGCGCGGTTGATCCGCGCGCTGGCCCGTGTTCTTTTGGCGGCACACGTTTTCGTGCGCGCAGCCCGCGACGCAAGTGGCACACCCAGTGCAAACGCCTTCACGCGCCCCCCTCAACGGCTCGTGAATCCTCGGAGGACATACCATGCGTCTATTCCCACTCCTCTCCGCTCTGGCACTCGCTGTCGTCTGTACGACCGCTATCACCGCCGCGCCGGGTGATCCGCGCGTCGTCAGGGTTCGCGCCGGTAGCAAGATTGGGATGAACGATCGCGATCAGATCGTTCGAACGGGTATCCACAATCCCAAAGGGACCCGACGAATCCTCGACGCATTCCAGGGGATGACGGTCACCCCCAAGGACAAGCTCATAGGGACTCGCTTCACCGACAAGGCGATCGCCATCGAAGCGGCCACCGAAGCAGTGGGCAAGGTCTACAACGTGACGGTCTCGATGCGCGTGCGACATCAAGAGCTGCAGGTCCGCAACAAACGTGAAGTTTGGGTTACCCTCGAAACCAAGAACGAAGATGAGACCTTCACCCTCGTCGTCGACTTTCCCCGCATGCCGAATGTTCAGCTCGGGGTAGGCCAGACGTACTGGATCGTGGCGCCGAAGGACGTTCTTTGGAAAGACGTGAAATCAAAACGGCCGAAGCTCATCGAGGCTCGGAGCTCTGAACGCAAGGTAACGTTGCTCGGACGCAAGGATGGAAAGACCGTCGTCGGCATGCGCTACGAGATAGGTCCAACCCAGCTCGAATCGACCGTGTCCGTCAAGACGACCAAGAAGGGTCTGCGGCACTCCGTCGGTTTGAAACCAAACGAATCGAAGTCGATCCCCTTGGTCGACTTGGAATCGCTCACGAAACTGCGCAATGGCCGCGTCTTGGATTTGCGCCTCGACCCGAGTCAGCAGCATGTCGACGCGAAGCTCGTCGAGGGCAAGCTTCAGCTGACCGGCCGCACCGCCGGGGAATCGACGATCGATCTCATCTTCGTCGGCATGGAGCGGCGCTCCAAGAGTCCCTCCCACTACGTCGTCACGGTTGACGTGGCGGTCGCACCTGGCGAATAGCTCTAGAGGTGCGGCCGGAAAGTGCAGGTGCGGTGAGTGGTGGAGTTCGGCGGAAGATTGCCGTTCGGAATTCGCAGGCGAATTGGTGGATTCGTTGAGGATTACGAATGGTGAGATTCCGTCGAAGACCGCCGCGCACC
>JAJFFE010000090.1 GCA_021776775.1 Planctomycetota bacterium
AGCCCGGACTATTCATCAGGCGAAGCCGCGCAGGCTGTGCTTCCCGCGAATCTCTGCGTTACTCCTTCTTGAAGACCACTAGGTCGACTGCGGCGTCGTGCCTGGATCTTCACGGAAATCGCAGCCTGTGTTCCGTTGATCATCGTCCGATGGACCTCGGCGGTCTTCGCTTGGCACGATGGGCGCCCTTTCGGGCGCGTAACGACTCCGCCTGACGAATAGTCCGGGCTAGAGGCCCGGACTCACTCCACCCTCCCCGTTTAGCCGATTCCGTAGCGTCTCATGCGGCGGTAGAGAGTTGTCTTCGGTAGGCCAAGGATTCTCGCGGCCGCGGTCTTATTGCCGCCGGTTTCTCGCAGAATGTCTCGAATGATGCCGCCGAGAACGATCTTCTCTAGTCCGTAGATGTTCGTTCCTACTTCGTCTCTCACTTTTTGTGCGACGGAGTTGGGGATTGGAGAGCGTTCCAGTCTGGGCGACAAGGAGTCCGGTGTGATGACATCCGGCGACAGGGTGATCGCCCGTTCTATCTCGTTTCTGAGTTCACGGACATTTCCCGGCCAGGCATAGGCGGCGAGGACTTTCAGTGTCTCCTCAGTGACCACCGGTACCGGCGTGCCGATCGATCGGGCGAAGACTCCTAGAAAGTGAGAGGTCAAGAGGGGAATGTCTTCTGGACGCTCGCGCAGTGGCGGAATGTGAACTCGGATCACGTCGATTCGATACAAGAGGTCGAGGCGAAACCGTCCGGCTCTTGCCTCTTCGTCGAGGTTTCTGTGGGTTGCGGCGATGAGTCGGAAATCAACGCGCCTGTTCTGAGAGCCACCGACTCTACGTACTTCTCGTTCCTGCAACACGCGTAACAACTTCGACTGTAGGCCTGCGCTCATCTCGCCGATCTCGTCGAGGAAAACGGTTCCGTGATTGGCTCGCTCGAACAGCCCGGGGCGCGAAGCGTCCGCGCCGGTGTACGCACCCTTCTCACAGCCGAACAACTCCGCTTCGAGCAAGCTCTCGGTGAGCGCCGCGCAGTTCTCTGTGACAAAGGTTTGGCGATTCCGTGTACTGTGTTTGTGGATCGCCTGACCGATCAATTCCTTTCCTGTCCCGCTTTCCCCATCGATCAGGATGGACGCTCCTCGAGGCGCTGCTTTGCGCACCAACTCGAGCACGCTCTCCATCGGTTTCGAGCGAGCGACGATTTCCGGAAACTCCGCGAACAGCCCTTCGTCATGCGGGCGATGTTTCAAGACCATCGCTCGAGCGTACTCCCCACGCGGACCCAAACTGTCCAGCGCCTCTCGATCGCGGACAGACTTCAGGTAGAGGCTGAGGCTGAGGAAAAGTTCGTCGGACAGGTCGGTGTTCACCTGTGGTCCAACCGGGTGAACGATCAATCGTGCGACTTCGTCTTGGTCCGTGCCAAGCGTGTAGACCAAGAGAGGAGTGCCCTCTATCTCGACGGGGCTGGTGTCGACGTTTTCTGTAGGCACCGCGAGGTACTGCAACAGTTTGCTGTTTCGTCGAAGTAGAGATCGGTCAGAGTCGGATACGAGCGCCCAACCACGACTATGTTTGAGGAAGATGACCGTACGGCGAACCCGCCCCTTAGCGCGCCACTCTTGGTGGAGCGCCTTCACCACGTCTTCGACGGGGGCACCGGACATCAAGATTTTCGACAGTCGACCGGATTCGATCGCGAGAAAGCGGTCCATGTCGGGAGTTGGTTGAGGATCCATGTGATTGCTCTCCTTTGTACCGAAGAGTGGTTACATTTTCGGCCGAGAGGCGATGCCACGTTGTTCGCGGGGCACGCCCGGATCGGGACGAAACTGGGATGGAAGATTGGAGCCACGGGTGCTGCGGTTGCCCGGTGATCTCGCGAGTGACGGCACACACGTTCGCGTCGGTCGAGAGTCCGGAGGGTCGAGAGCCAATACAAGCTCCCGGCCGAGCGTCAAAATAGCACGGAATTGACTAAAGTCAATTGGGTTGTCGTGATCTCGGTTCACCGAGCCGAACCCGCGACGCCACGTCGTGTGCGTTCCCCCGAACTTTTGGTCTCTGCCTTACACTCTCTTAATGTTGAGCAGCTAGAAGACGGTCGATCGCGCCAGAGGTGCGAATCCTCCTCTCCCGTGATTAGAACAGGGTCCGATCCAAGCATGAGTCTCCGCAAAGCCGTCGTCATCGAAGACGAGCCCGACATCCTCGAAGTGATCGACTACAACCTCCAGCGCGACGGGTTTCGAGTGATCGGAGCACGTGACGGCGAGATTGGTGTCGAGACCGTTCGTGCGGAAAATCCCGACGTCGTATTGCTCGATCTGATGCTCCCGGGGCTCGACGGCATCGAAGTGTGTCGTCGTTTGAAATCGGACGATCTGACTCGCTCAATTCCGATCATCATGGTGAGTGCGAAGGGCGAAGAGTCTGACGTCGTGCTTGGGCTTGGAATCGGTGCCGACGATTACGTTACCAAACCGTTCAGTCCGAAAGAGCTGATGGCGCGCGTGAACGCGGTTCTGCGTCGCGCGCCGCTTCAAGAGGAACGACCCGCGGGAGAGCGCATCGAGCGCGCCGGGTTGGTGATAGACGTTGCGCGGCACGAGGTCCGGGTGGAAGGGGAGCCGGTCGTCTTCACTGCTACCGAATTCCGACTCCTTCATTTCCTCGCGAGGTATCCTGGTCGAGTCTTCACGCGCGATCACCTTCTGGGTCGAGTGATCGGAGACGACGCGGTTGTCGTCGATCGGAACATCGACGTTCATGTCCGCGCGATCCGGAAGAAGTTGAGTTCCCAGCGGGACTTGATCGAGACTGTTCGCGGAGTCGGTTATCGATTTCGTGACATCGACTAACGAGCCAGGTTGTCACGCCTGGTGACCTTGCGCCGCTGCCACACGTTTGAGACCATCCCCTCATGTTCCGACTACAGCTCCTATGGCAGTTGTACGCGGCGTTCGCCATCGGCGTCGTATTGACCGTTACGACGATAGGATACGTCGAGTACGACCGTCTCTCGGCCATCGCGAGGACCGGCGCCGAGCAGACTCTTCGACAGGCGGCGTCTTGGGTTCGAGACATCTCCCAACCTTCCTCGTCAGATCCTGATCGTTACGTAGAACTTCGATCGCGGCTGGCCGCCAATCCGTTCGATGTTCGTATCACGCTGCTGGACTCTACCGGGCGTGCGGTTTTGGATACTGTCGTCACTGCTGGTCCCCTGAACAATGTCGAGACCGCCCCCTTGGGTGCTCACCCAAAGGCAGGCTACGTCGATGTCCGAAACACGTTCTATGATCATCGGTCCTTGGTCTACACGGTGGCGCTGAACTCGGGATACATATGCGCGGCCACGACGCTGGACAGTATGCTCTCTACAACATCGGACCTGGTTCGTAGGCTGATGGCGATGTGCGCCATCGGCGTCGTGGTTACACTTCTCGCAGGGCTCGTCGTGGCGCGACGGTTTGCACGACATCTTGCCGGCATCACCGAGGTTGTTTCTGCGATGGCCAACGGTGATTATCAGCCGCGCATGAAACGTCGCTTCGCCGATGACCTCGGGGAATTGGGTGTAGCGGTAAAAGCGTTGGCGACAGATCTGAACCAGCGTGTGACGGGAGCGGTGACCGAGCGGAACAAGCTGCTCGCGATTCTCGGCGGGATGATCGAAGGGGTGATTGCGGTCGATGCCGATGAGTGCGTTGCTCACATGAACGCGGCTGCCTCGAGAATACTGTCTCTATCCGAGACCGAGTGCGTCGGGAAACCGTTGTGGAAGATGACGCGACGGCGAGAACTCTCCGATACGATTTCTGAGTGTTTGTCGACCGGACAAGTCGTTCGCCGCGAGGCAACACGTCTCGGGTCTAGCCGACAGCAGATCCTCGAGTTTCATGCGACGCCGCTCCGGGATGGCCAGGGCCAGCCGACAGGTGCGGTTCTTGTCTTGTACAACGTCACTGAACTCCGCCGACTCGAGTCCATGCGGCAAGACTTCGTCGCGAACGTCTCTCACGAGCTCAAGACGCCGATAACCGCCATCCGGGGGCTAGTCGAAACTATGTTGGACGACTCCGACATGCCACTGGACACTCGGGAGCGATTCCTCTCGCGCGTGGGCATTCAATCGACGCGACTGTCGGAGCTCGTCACTGACTTGCTCACTATTGCGCGGCTCGAGTCGGACGCCGACGACGTGCAGAGAACGCTCGTCGACTTGAGAGATCCGATCACTGCGGCGAGCCGCGCACTGTCGCCGACAGCGGACGCGAGACAAGTTCTGTTGGAACTCCAGTTGCCCGATGCTCCCGTGGGTTGTCTCGGTGACCGCGAGGCCTTGCAGCAACTTGCTTCCAATCTTCTCAGCAACGCAATCAAGTACAGCCCGGCCGGGTGCAACGTCCGAGTCAAGCTCGGAGTCGACGAACGCAGGGCAGTCCTCGAGGTCGAAGATCGCGGACCCGGCATTGAGTTGATTCACGTCGAGCGGATCTTCGAGCGCTTCTATCGTGTAGATAAGGCGCGCTCCCGTGAGCTCGGGGGCACCGGGCTCGGGTTGGCGATTGTCAAACACGTTTGTCGCGCCCATGGGGGTGACGTGTCGGTCGATAGCGTGCCGGGGCGCGGCAGCACCTTCAGGGTTTCCATTCCACTTGCCCCTCCGGGCGCAACCTCAAGGGTGATCGGAGAAGACCGTTGATGCGCATCGGGATAGATCTCGGCGGAACGAAAATCGAGGCGGTCGCGATGGACGATCGTGGTGATGTGGTCGCGCGCGAGCGCGTTGCGACTCGCCGCGAGGAGGGTTACGACGCGATCGTTGATCGAGTCGCCGGGCTCGTAGACTTGATCGAGAAGCGGATTCGTACGGAGGCGACGATCGGAGTGGGGCATCCTGGCTCGGAATCGAAGTCAGACGGGACACTGAAGAATTCGAACACGACCTGCATGAACGGACAGCCGTTTCGTCGTGATCTCGAGTCGCGACTCGGTCGCCCGATTCGAATGGCGAACGACGCGAACTGCTTCGCGCTGTCAGAAGCGATCGATGGTGCTGGGGCGGGAGAGCGGGTCGTGTTCGGGGTGATCCTCGGCACCGGAGTCGGCGGAGGGGTCGTGATCGATGGCAAGTTGCACTCTGGTCGCAACGACGTCGGTGGCGAGTGGGGGCATACTCCGTTCGATCCGACGGGGCGAGAGTGCTACTGCGGGAAACGCGGATGCACCGAGCAGTACGTGTCGGGCCCCGCGCTCGAGAGGGCTTACTTGGACGTGACGGGTACGTCGGCGACGGGAGCGGAGATCGCGTCGTTGTCGATGACCCACAGCGAGGCGAGGCGAGTCTTGGATCAGTATTTCGATGACCTGGCCCGCGCGCTAGCGAACGTGATCAACGTGCTCGACCCCGACGTCGTCGTCCTGGGCGGCGGCGTCTCGGCAATCGAGGCGTTGTACACGGCGCTTCCACTGCGAATGGCGGACGCCATCTTCAATGACGCGTGCTGCACTCCGATTCGTCGCAATTCCCACGGCGATTCCAGTGGGGTCCGAGGTGCGGCGTTTCTCTGGCCCACGCCAGCGAGCCTCTGATCGTGACCGTGTGACGTCGGCTCTGGACTATCTCACGGAGACGCCGTTGCGTGACGGCTCGTTCGGGCTATCCTTCCTCCGTTGCCGCCGATCTACCTGTCGAAGCAGAGGAGTTTGATCCTATGTTCGTTGTGAGTGTCGTGGTGTCGATCATCGGGTTCTTGCCGGTGAACGATGATGAGGTCGCACGGTGGCGTCCCTATGACCACCCGGCGGAACTGAAGCGAGAATTCACCGCGTTCACTCGTCCCCACCGGGAACTCTCGGTTTCGTCAGAAGTTCAAGGCAAGGTTGTCGAAGTCTTGGTCGACGAGGGTGGCCGTATTCCCTCCGGCGCCGACGACAGTGCGACGGTGATTCGTTTGGATGAGCGCCTCCCGAAGGAAGAGCTGAACGTCGAACTCGCCGCATTGAACCTGGCAAAAGAGGGCCAAAAAGCGTCGGCGGTCGACGTCACGCGCGCGAAGCGAACGCACGAGTATCGGTTGAGAGTCCTGGCACGCATTCGAGCATTGATCGAGAAGGATCAAGCGAGTGAGGCGGAACTCGACGAAGCGGAGTACGCCGCTGACGTTTCGGCCATTGATCTAGCCCGTGCTCAGAGCCTACACTCGACCGCTGAAGTCAGCGTCTTACAGGGGGAGGCGCGGGTCGCACGATCGCGGGAGCGTCTCAAACGCTACACGATTCGTGCACCATCTCGCTGGAGGGTCGAGAAGCGCTACGCTGAGCCCGGTCACCTCGCGCAGCCAGGTCAATCGCTTCTGCGATTGGTAGACACGAGTCGGCTTTCGGTTCCGATTCGATTGTCCGAGTCGGAGCTCCGAGTCGTTCGGGCGGCACCAAGGCTCGAGTTGGAAGTGAAGCAAACCGGCAAACGAGTCTCCGCGAGCCTTGCCTTCGTCAGCTCAGAGCACGACGAACAAACCCAAAAGCGTCTGATCGAACTCGAAATCGCCAGCGCGGATTTGGCAGCGGTAGCGGGGGAAGCGTCCGGCGGCATCGAGGTGCAGCTGTCCATTCGGGTAGCCGATGCGTCGGGTGGGCTGCGTATTCCAAAGCGATTCGTCTGGTTCAAACACGAGCAGGCGTTCGTTCGGGTGTCTTCCGGTGCCGCCGTGTCTGTCACACTCCTGCGAAGCAGCGCGGCTGACTACCTCGTGTTGCTCTCCGCCGAACTGCCCCGCGACACCGTCTTGATCGCGCCTTAGAGGCCCGGCCGAAATGTCATGTCGCGCGAGACCTCGAGCTTCCGGCGGCCAGTACATTCGGCGAAACTCGAAGTATGAGCAATACGACTGCGCTTCGCCGGGCGCACTGACCTTGAAATCGCGACCTCTCGCATCAACAGGACTTTTCGGCCACACCTCTAGAGCGAGGACGTCATGAAACGCTGTCTCGCCTTCTTGCTGCGCCAAAACATTCCGTTGAACATCGTCTTCTTGGGGGTGGTTCTCTACGGCGTCTTGGTCGCGGTTCCCGAAATCCCCATCGATCGTTTTCCGAACTTTTCCTTCGGCCAAGCGCACGTCATGACGTTGTATCCAGGCGCCGCGCCGACCGATGTCGAGCGACTCGTGACGCGTCCGATCGAAGACTCCATCCGCGGCATGAAGCAGGTCGATTGGGTCAGTTCGATCTCGGTTCACGGGCAGTCGGAAGTCCTCGTCAAGTTTATCGACGACTCGGATTACGCGGCGCTCTACGATGAAATGCGCCTGCGAGTTCTCGGTGTGCAGAACTCTCTTCCCGTCGTTGATGGAGATCCCCTACAGCCGGAGTTCGAAGAGATTGATACGGACTCCTGGGTACCAGTGCTGCAGCTGAGCTTGGCCGCGAAGCCAGGTGGGCCGATTCTAGGGAAACGGGCCCTGGCGCTGCTGGCCAAAGAGCTGCGCGATCGTTTGGAGTTGCTGCCCGGAGTGAAGAGGGTCGACTTGATGGGAGATGAGGCACAGCAGTTTCTGCTGGACCTCGATCCAGACCTTCTCGTACGAAATCGCGTGACTCTGACCGATACGGTCGCGGCACTGCGCGCCTCCGGACACTCGATGCCCGCTGGAACGCTCGACACGGAGCTCGGAGAGCGAACCGTTCGCGTGGATACGCGGTACCGAACTCGCGACGAAGTCCTGAACGTGGTCGTGCGAATGGACGGAGAGGGCAGCTTTGTTCGTGTGGGTGACCTCGTCGACCCGGCGGCGAGCGGCATTCGACGAATCTCTGGCACCGTGATCAGCTCGATCAACGGCCGCGACACCGTCGGCTGCAAAGTATTGAAGTCGGATGACGCCAACGCCTTCGATATTCGCGAAGACGTGGTGCGGGTCATGGAGGAATTCAAGGAGACGCACGCGTCAGAGTCGATCGATGTCCTCATGACCCTCGACTCGACGGTGAAAATTGAGGACAGCATGGCTGTCCTCTACGACAGTTTCATGCTCGCCCTGACTCTGGTGATTGCGACGCTGTTCTTCTTCATGACGAGGAGTCACCGTTGGATCAAGGGAGCGGTCGCGCTCGCCACGGCGATCGCAGTGGGCGTGATCGCGTCGAGTCAGAACGGCTACTACGAGTCGTTCGCCATCGGCGCGTTGGCGCTGATAGTCTTCGTCACCTGTCGTAGCGCGGTGCTCACCGTGGGCGGAATCGTTTTCAGTTTTTTGGGCACCTTGGTGATCTTCTACCTGGCCGGTCACAGCCTGAACGAGATCAGCTTGCTCGGGTTCGTCCTGACGGTCGGCATTATCGTCGACGATGCGATCATTGTCCTCGAGAACATTCAGCGCCATCGGGAGGGCGGGAAGCCGTTGGCCCGTGCCGCGCTCGACGGGGCGAGCGAAGTTGCGTGGCCCGTCTTGAGTGCGACGTTGACCACGTGCGCTGCGTTTCTACCCATGCTCCTCATGACCGGAACCACCGGAGACTTCTTCGCGATCCTGCCGATCGCAGTCGCCACCGCGCTGGCGATCAGCCTTGTCGAGTGCCTGGTCCTCATGCCTCTGCACTCGCTCGATCTGGAGCGTTGGTTCGGGCGGGAGCGGGGCGAGGTGACGGTGGGTGAGTCCCTCGACGACCTCCTCCGCCGCCCGGGAATCGTCGGATCCCTGACGCGGCTCTACGACCGCGCACTCTGCTGGAACCTGGCTCACCCGGTTCGTGCCCTGGGCATGGTGTTGTTCTTGTTTGCGCTCGCGATCGGTGTCGTGGTTCAGAGCGCGATCGGACCGGCTAGGGGACAACAGCCGATGCTGACCCTGAGCTTCTTCCCGGAAGACACGTCGCTCTTGAACTTCAGGGTGCGTCTACCGTCGGGCTCGTCGTTGACGGAGAGTGATCGCGTGGTCCGGGAGATCTCTCGTGATCTGTGTGATCGCGGGCCGGGAGTGATTCGAAACTGCTCCGCCTTCGCGGGGCTGACCGTAGACACGACGTACCGACCGTCTTGGAATCACCAGTTCGCGTTCATCCTGGTGGAACTTCCTCCACGCGGTGACTGGGAGTTCGACGACCCGGTACTGTTGATCGACGAACTTCGTGGTCATTTCAAAGCGAAGTACGAGTCCCAAGGTATTCGGGTCGAGATCACGGCGCAGCAAGACGGTCCGCCGACGGGAGCTGCCGTCAGTGTCCGGGTACTCGGGCGCGGAGAGGACGAGATCGTTCGGCTGGGGCTCGACCTCTTCGACTGGATGTTGCAAGAGACTGTCTCTGGGGGGCAGCTCGAGGGGGTCATCGATTTGACGCACGATCGTGAGCGCGTCGATGAACATCTCGCGTTCGAACCCGATCTCGACGTCCTTGAACGACTTGGCATGACTCCGATCGAGGTGCAGCAGTTCATCGCTGGCGCGTTCGACGGCGTCTTCGTCGGCGACTTCCTGCGGCCGGACGGCGAGATTCCGGTTCGAGTCCGACTGAAGCAGGACGATATTGTCGACCCTACCGAGGTCTTGGACGTCCCCATTCGTCAGGACAGTAATGGTCGGATCGTTCGCTTCGCCGACTTGGGGACACTCGTATCGGATCGTCAGAGTGCCGCGCTCAGGCGTCGCAACTTCCAGCGAACGATCTCGATCAGTGGCAACCTCTCTGGGAACTCTCGCCTCAATGCCGCGGCCGTACAAGGCATCGTGGCCGACTGGTACGACGCTCGCCGTGATCAGTACCCCGGTGCATCGCTCTCTTTCCATGGGGAGGCCGAACACACCGCGAAGAGCTTCAAGAGTTTGTTCATAGCCTTCGGGCTGGCTGTCTTCTTGATCTATCTCATCTTGGCGACTCAGTTTCGTAGCTTCATTCAACCCGTGATCATTCTCTCGAACGTGGTCTTCAGCTTCACCGGTGTGATCCTCGTGATGGCCGTTCTTGCCGCGGCTTCTCGCTTCTTGCCCGACGGTTGGGTGAGACCGGAGCGGTCGATGTTGACCATCTCGAGTTTCATTGCGATCGTCGGTTTGACGGGGATCGTCGTCAATGACGCGATCGTGTTGATCGATTTCATCAATCAACGACGGGCCGAGGCGTTGGGGCGAATCGATGCACTCCGTTTAGCCGGGATACAGCGCATGCGACCCATTCTCATGACGACGATCTCGACCATCGCCGGCCTGATTCCGATGTCGATCGGCATCCCGTACTTCAGTACCTCGTGGAGCCCGTTTGCAACCTGCTTCGTTGCGGGGTTGACGGTGAGCACCGCGATGACGCTCTTGGTCATTCCGGTTCTCTACGACCGTGTCAGCGGCCGAAGTGTTACCGAAGAGCACGAAAAAACCCTGACCACCGAGTAGGGGGACAGGGTTCTTTCAGATACGCGAGTCGAAGTATTTGTTAGCGGCGGCGAGCCTTGGTGGCCGTTCGCTTGACACTCTTCTTAGTCGTCGCGTTCTTGGAGCTCTTCTTGGTCGTTGTGCGCTTGGCGGTCGGCTTCTTGACGGACTTCTTCGCGGTCGTGCGCTTCGAAGTCGGCTTGGCCTTGGCCTTAGCCTTGGCTTTGATCGCGCTCTTGGCTTTTGTTGCCGGCTTCGCTTTCGCCTTGGGCTTAGCTTTGGCTTTTGTCTTCGTCGCGCTCTTGGACTTAGCCTTCGTTGTCTTTGCCGTCGCGCGAGTGACGCGGCGAGTCTTGACGCCGGTAGTCGTCTTGCGGCGGGAGGCGGTGGTTCGGGTCGCGCTCTTGCTTCCCGTGACGCCCCAGTTCAGCCAGTTGCGGACACTGGTTTCACTGACTTTGCACTTCTGGCAGAAAGCCTTGAAGGTGATGTCCTTCTTCTTGGCTTGCTTCCAGTTGCTGATGATCCGTCGCTTCTCTGCGACGGTGTACGTCTTACGTTTCGCCGACTTGGTCTTGGTAGCCACTGGGGTCCTTTCTCTTCAGTCGAAACCGAAGGAGAGTAGGATTGCGCTCGTCCGTCACCGTCAAACTGCTGACGGCGATCCTGATGTTCAGGAGGCGGAGGAGGTCGGCCACAGCGTGGCGTCGTGAGACATGTTCTCCGGCTCCTGTCTCCCTCGATCGAATTCGAGCGAGACGACCCCAACGATATCGGCCGGAGGTCTACGTTCGATTTAGCGAAAATCCCGACCCAATTTGATCTTGGGTCGGGATCTTCGTCATGAACCGGGGTTGACCTGCTACTCACGGGCAGCTGTTGAAGGTGTCGCAGTCGAGACTGTCGCCGGTCAAATCGTCGCCGCATCCAGGGAACGGCGCAGCCGGCGCGGCGCCCGCTTCGAACAACGCGGCCAGTCCGTAAATCACGTCAGCCAAATTAGCTCCGGCATCGTCGTTGATGTCGCAGGCGTCGGCGCACGTCATGGTGGACGGACCAAAAATCGCGTCCAACAGGAAGAGACAGTCCGACAAATCGAAGGTCGAGTCGTCGTTGCAGTCGCCGCGGACGAAGCCGCCGTCGGTGTCGAGACAGGTGACATCTCGAATCGAAAAATCGTCGATTGCAGCTTCGATAATGGAGCCAGAGTCTTCGTCTGACGCGATGAATCGAACGCGAACCGTCGATGTCAACGCGACGAAATCAGACACGACGAACTCGTGATAGAACCACCCGCCGTTGGATTCGACGCCTGTCGGCCCGACCGTTTCTACGAGAAACCACGTGGTTCCGTTCGACGACACCTCGACGCGAAAGACGTCGGCGTCCGGCGACGCGCCGGTGTCGTTGGAGTACCAACGCCAGTAGCCGATAGTCGGGGCTGTCGAGGTCGAAAGATCGTATGCGCCCGTGGTGAGCGTGGTCGCGCCGCCGTCGACATCGTTCGCTCCCAGCGTTCCGCCGACCGTCCCCTGGCCGGTAACCCAGCACATCGTCCCGACCGGGCTGTGGTCGTTCTCGGGTTGGGCGTCGGTGCCGATCGGATTTACGAGTTCCCAGATTCCGGTGGTCGCGGTGTCAGACGGATCGCCGATCGTCCAGCCAGTGTCGACTTCCGCGTCATCGTCGACCAGCGTTTGATCGCCGTCGGTGACTACCGCGAAGTGTTGGTCGGACGGTGCCGTGGCCGGATCGGTGTAGGTCGTCGTGGACGTGCTATCGGCCGAAAGCGTAAACAGAACGCTGGCGCCGCACGGCAGTCCGGCCGGGAAACTCGCTTCGAAGAGGAGACCGCCCAAAGGAGTTACGGCTCCGGGTTGTGACCCGCCACCGTCATCGAAGGAGACTGCGGCCGTGCCGGAGGCGTAGACGCCGCCGTTTTGCTCGAGGATCTCGAATGTGAAGGTGGTCCCGAGTCCACTGATCGTCGTCGGCAGTGCGGCGTACGTGAACGAGATCGGCTGCGGAACATCGAGCGTGCACGGTATGACCGACGAAGGGTCGCCGGAGTCGAAGCCCTGTACACCGTAGGTGTGTTCACCGGCGGGAACCGCCGGATCTAGGTAGCTCGTGGCAGTTCCGGGCAGCGAAGCGATCAGCGAGCCATCGCGTGTGACCTCGACGGTGTCGTAGCTGGTTCCGTTGGTCCACCCGAGTTGCACTCCGACAGAGTTGACCACGCAGGTCACGTCCTGCGGTGAGCTGAGAAAGTCTCCGGAGGGAATCTGCGCAGGAACAGTGAGTGAGCCGGCCGTCTTGAACAACCCAATCGTCAAGTCTCCCGCCTGCGGCGGGGCGTCCGCGTCGAAGCGATACGAGTACATGCGGCTCCAGCGGACTGCATTGGCATTCGGGTCGACCGCGAAGGGATCGGTTTCCCAAGTGATTGCCGTTGCCGACTGCGTCACGCTCCAGGCGTCGTTGGAGTGCGGCTCGCCGCTGTGGTCCGTCGGAGCGTTGAACTCGATATTGCTCAGCGTGATCCCGGACGGTACCGGCACGACGAGCGACGACGCTGCGATGTCGGAGTTCATGTTGTACACGCAGTATTGGTAGTGCCACGTGCCGTCACCGTTGTCCGAGACGTGATAGCCGAGCAGCATGTATCCCTCGCCGGGGACTGACGCGTCCGTGATCACGACGCCGGGAACCGCGGCTTGCCACGCAAAGATGCCCGGCAGTTCTTGAACCGTCGACCCGGTCACACTCAGCGGGTAACTGCCCGGAGTCGAGCCCACGTTCACCGGCCGGTAGGACACGTTGTTGTTCGCGTTGCCCGCCGCCGCGTCGTCCTGGGTGACGTAGTGACCTTCGACGAAGTACTGTGCGCCTGAGTTCAGAGCGGGGTTAACGTCGTCTTGGTGGACTTGTAGGCGTCTACCGATTGTCGGAGCTGCCGGGGGCGCGCTGAACGGGTAGGGGAAGACGCCAGTGAACGGGTTGACCTGCGAACGCGGACCGAGGGTCGACTGTGTTCCGTTGCGGTTCGCCGTGTACGGATCGGAGCAGCCGATTCCAAGGTTTTGACAACCGGTGCTTTGACACGGTCCGCAGAGAGTCTGGCTCAGCGCACAGAAGCCGTGCTTCAACCAGCTCACTCCGACCTGATCGAACTGGCCGTTCTTGAGCCGATACATCTGCTGACCGATGACCGGATGAAACGGTGTTCCCGATTCCCAGAGCAAAACCTCGTCGCCAATGTTGCACGACGTCGTTCCGACGGAGTACGCAACGATCGAACCGGAAGATCCCCAACTCGCGACCGACTGAAGAGCGCCGACGATGACGTCCGGCCCGGTTTGAGCTCCAACGAACGCGGGGGCTCCGAGCAGGGCTAAAACCATTATCAATGTTGAACGCATGCTTACCTCACCGAACTGGGTCACGCGTTGACGGGGACTCGCTGGCCGCCAGTCGATCGCGCGATCTGAAACAGGGGGAAATTCCTCGGCGATGATTGTACTCCACGTCACGGGCGACCGCCCAGGCTTCGGTTGCCTCCGTCGGAAACCGGCCGGGACACGTCCACGACTTGGCGGTACCCTGCACCGTACATCCTCCCTGGCCTGCGGCGCATGTGCTCTGGGGAACACGTTTTCTGCGGGAGTAGCGGTCGACGTCCGATCCTGGGCCGTCAGGGTACCCCGACGATATTCGCACTGAGAAGCTCGGAGATAGAGTGGCTACGAATCGGTTTGCCGTTCGCCAGACACGTTGCGCAACCTCGATCGAACCGAGGCTGAGGCGACGCGTCTGGCTCCCCTCGTTGTTGCTGGCGGCCGTGAGTCTCCTCTGGTCTATGTCGCCGCTCTTTCCCCGACAGAACCAGGCGTCGATCGAGGAGCAGATCGCCCAGAACATTGTTCGCCAGCCGATCGGGGCGGCCCAGACGGTGGGCGAGCTCGGACTCCCGGACTCTTTCGTTCGTCGTGTCGCTGATCGAATCGTGCGTTCGTCGTACCAGGCGCAGTATCACCTCGTCTCTGGAGAAGTCGTCCCCCCTGAGGATGGCGTCCCGACCACGGCCCTGAACCCGAAGTCGATCGAAGCGGTGACACTCCGTGTGTGCGACCCGGCGACCGTGTCCGAGGAGTTGAAGGCTTATCGAGAACGGATGCCGCTCGGCCGCCCCTTCGTTCGAGGCTTTCGTCTCGGACGTGGACTCTGGCCCTACGACGATCCGGCAGCGCACCCGGTCGAAGCGCGACGCGAGACCGCGCTCCTGGTCGCCCGCTCGTTACCGGTTCGAGGACTCGTCGTGACCACTGCGCTCGCTATCGAGTCGCTCGGGCCGCATGACTACATCCGTGCCCGCACGCCGCAGTTGACCCGCCTCCAGGAGGTCGGTATCCCGATCGATCTACTGGAGTTCTTCGATCGGCACGGAAGTGGTTTGGCACTCGTCCGAGACATCGCCCAGCGCATCGTCGCCGGCTCGTCGGTGGAAGACCTCGAGAGTGAGTTGTCCGCGATCGCCTTCGAGTTTCGGGCCAGCGACCGGCGGTTCGCCGCAGTCAGTGAGGCTGGCGACGCGCCGGTTCAGGACATTCGAGTTCAGCTGACCCGAGGGGATTCGTGGGGCAAGCTCGACGACGGGGGCAGCGTCGAGATTACGCGGCAGATACTCACGGCGCTGCCGGACACTCGTGTGACGGCTCACATCGAGGGCAAGTACATCGAAGTGCTGCGTGAGAGCCTGGCCGGACTGACTCCGGCGCAACGGGCTCGGATGACCGTCGTCCCGGCGACCACCGTCGTTTCTCAATGGGCCCAAGACAATGGCAAGGCCGGGAGTGTCGACGGGAAGTCGGCCACCCTCGTCCCTCGCTACGCCAATCGCCGTGAAGATGGTTCAGAGTTCATCGAGGGCGAAGCGTATCTGTTCGACGCCCTGGTCGCCGCTGGCCATCGCGTGGTTCAGTCGCCGCTGCTGTTTCAGGGCGGCGACGTTCTGATCGCGAGCCGTCCCAGTCTCGGCCAGCGTTGGGCGTTCATCGGCGAAGCCGAGATCTATCGAAACGTTTCGCTCGGGTTGTCCTACCCGCAGGTGCTCGAAGCGTTCCGCATCGAGCTGGGCGTTGATCGTTGTGTCGTCCTTCCTTCAGTTTCGTTTCACATCGATTACGACGTTTCGTTTCGAGTGGTCGACGGTGCGCTCGTGGCACTCGTCAACGATCGAGACACCGCCGTCGACCACATCATTCGAGCCGGCATCGCTGTCTTGGAGCGGGCCGCGTTTCTCACTCCCACGGTAGCCCAGGAGCTGCGATCGAGCTTGGACGCGGCCGGGGAGGATGTCGCGAAGCGCAAGCCGTTCTTCCACCGACTGTCCGAGTTGGTCTACGCCCGCGTCGACAGCAGCGGCGCGTTTCCTACCGCATTCGTTCGACACTTCTCCGACCGGGATCTCCACCGCGCCATCGGCAACTTTGCACGCTTCTTGACCGCCATCGATATCTACATCGGAGACTCGTTCTCGGCGCGCGAGTCGGCGCGGACCGGGCATCAGTTCGCTCTGCTGCGATCGTACCGTCGCCAGAAGGAGCTAGCGGGAGAACTGCAGGCGTTACTCGTTTCCCATGGCATTCGGGTGGTTGCGGTACCGAGCTTGTCCGACGGCGAGCGCAGTGTGACCGCCATCAACGGAGTCCACCTGCCGGGACTGTATCTGAGACCGGTGTACGGCGGACTGTTCGAATCGCTCGACCAGGCGGCAAAAGCGACGATCGTGTCGGCGCTCGGCGACAAGGTTCGAATCGTCGACATTCAGTGCGCGGAGAGTCAACGTCGCAATGGCGCCGTCCATTGCTCGATCGCACCCTATCCGGCGCCAATCGTCGAGAATTGACCATGAGTTCCCTCTCTTCGTTGGTGCCAGGGTTCGATAGCCCGTACTTCCTCGCCGGCCTTGCCGGATACTCGGACGGGGCCATGCGACTCGTATCGCGACGATACGGTTGCCCGTTCTGCGTGACCGAGTCCCTCGACGTCGAGATCCTCCTACGGGGTGGCCGGGGCTTGCAGCGGCACGACCCCGATCGCTGGATTGCGGATTTGCGCGCGACCCCGGCCGACGAACGCCGCGTGCGAGACAACGTGTCCGCATCGATCGACGACCATCCTCTCGCCGCACAAATCATCGGTGAGAACCCGCTTTCCATGGGCCGAGCGGCAGCGCTCTTGTCGTCGCAATCGTTCGACGTGATCGATGTCAATCTCGCGTGCCCCAGCAAGAAGAGCGTGCGCAAGAAGCTGCGGGGTGGAAACCTGCTCGCTGAGCCTGAACACGCCGTCGCGATCCTTCGCGAAGTTCGCGACGCCGTCCCGAAGACCATGCCGACCACGGTCAAGCTGCGTCGTTCGTACGACGACACCCCAGCCATGGCGCTCGCGTTCGATCGGATTATTGGCGAGGCTTTCGAGCTGGGGTACGCCTGGGCGACCGTTCACGGCCGGACGGTCGAGCAGCGGTACGACGGTGACGCGTCGTGGCCCTTCTTGCGCGAAACGGTAAAGCGGCACCGCGGGGCGAGAATCTTCGGCAGTGGCGACGTCTTCACCGCAGATGCCATCGTTCGAATGATCGACGCGACCGGCGTCGCCGCGGTGGCGGTGGCGAGGGGAGCGATCGGCAATCCGTGGATCTTCCGAGAGGCTCGAGCGCTCGAAGAGGGGCGTACGCCAGCGCCGCCGAGTGACACCGAGATGCGCCAAGTACTCGAGGAACACGCCGAGTTGGCGATAGGCCTGCACGGGCCCGAGATCGCCGGCCGACTGATGCGAAAGTTCGGGATCAAGTTTTCGCGTCTTCACGAGCGCAGCGACGACCTTCGCCGCGCATTCGTCCGCGCTACCGATTGGACGGAGTGGACGCGTACGCTAGATCGTTTCTTTCCACAACCTGACGGACCGTCGACGAGCAGTTCGGGGGACGGCGCGCTGTGACGCGACGTCCCATTCACTTCAACGAAGAACGATCCACTCGGCTTTCCCGTCACCATTGACGTCCGACCGTAGCACTCGCTTGGCGCGAAACGGGGGCAGGCGTTTCCCGTCGCGTATCCACGCGTATTCTCGTTCACCGTCGCGAGGCTGGGAGACGAGCGTCTCTAGTTCACCATCGAGATCGAGGTCGCAGCGGTCTTCGTATCTCCAGCTCGCGATCGGCGACTCCGGCCGCTCGAGAACGATCGTGTCGAGCACGCCGTCGCCATCGGAGTCGCGCAAGCCGTTGGCGAGGTGCAGCGGGGTGCGGGCGGGCCACGGAGTGAGCGGAAGGATCTTCGGAGATCCGAACGCCGAGGCGGTGTACTTGCCACTCTTGTCGTGGTGAACGACCAGGGGCTTGCCGGTTGACGATGTCGAGAAGTGCACCGCGAGTCCCGACTCGACGAGCAAGGGGAACGGGCCGAGAGTCTGTTCGACTTGATGTCTGAGATTGAAGCGGAAGATCAGGAAGCCACGTTCGTAGTCGCGTGTGCGAGGCCACGTGAGTAGTTCGTCGTGACCGTCGCCGTCGAGATCGAGAACCGCAAAGTCCCGTGCGGCGTCCGGGGCCACTCGGCGAAGGGGGTGACCGAGTGGTTCGATCACTCCGTCGGGGTTGAACCGGACCAGCCGCAAGTCTCCCGGACCGTCTTCGCCGCCGCCGTACAGAGTATGAATCGCGGCGCGGTCCGACTCGGAAAGGGTCGAGTTCGATTTGTCGTAGCGGCTGAACAGCGCCGAGTCGGGATTGGACGAGTGGTCGAGACCGAGGATGTGACCGATCTCGTGGATCGCCGTCTGGACCATTCCTGGTGCCCTGGCCCCGTCGAAAGACCAACGCAGCTTTGAATTGAAGTAGACGAACGTGCCGGGCTCGATGGGACCAGTTTGCGCGATCCGGCCGTGCCGGAACGGGCGTCCACGCGTGCTCTCGGGCGTGCGCCAACCGACGGTGAAGTCGGGAGTCGCCGCGGCATCGACAACCTTGAAGTCGACGACTTTCGTTTGTCGCCACGCGTCGAGGGCGCGCTCTACCGCTCGGACGAATGCGTCGGAGTCCACCGGGCAGCTCGACGTGTCGATGTGCACGGTGAGCTTGTTCGGTCGCGGCCAGCGACCGCGGATGGTGAAGTGAATGGGCGGGGCAGACGGGACAATCTCATCTTGGGCGCGGCGATGCTCGGCGATCGCGCCCTCTGTGGAGTGACCGCTGAGCGATGCCAGCGCTAGTCCGAACGCCAGCGCCAGTCTGAATGTCGGTGCGATTGCCAGCATGGATCGACGGTCCCTTCTAACGCAGTGTACTTCTACCACCGCAGTGACACCATCGACCGTCGACGGTAGACCGCCCACAAAAAAACCCCGGAGCGCCGATGGGCGCGCCGGGGCCTTGTCGTTCGACGGGAATCTACAGATCTTCGACGAACTTGATTAGCGCATCCTGCTCCATGCCGGAAAGCGCTTCGAACGCTTGACGCACGCCCTCGGCCTCAGCCGTGTGCATCATAACCGCGTCGAGAATCGTCTCAGCGCGACCGTCGTGCAAGTAGGGATCGCTCAATCGAGCACCCCAGAGGGGAACCGTTCGGTAGAAGCCTACCCCAGCTCCCGGCTCGGACATTCCGCGGAAGGTCGGACCGTGAATGTCGTGGAGCAGCAAGTCCGAGTAGAGATTCACCGGACCTTCAGCACCTTCGAGACTCGGAATGTGACATGTCGCACAACCGACGTCTTCGAACACCTGCTCACCCAACGCGACGAGCGGATCGCTCGATCCGACACGGGGCGGGGGGGCGAGCAGCATGAGGAAGAACGTTCCGTCGGTGAACTCATCCGGCGTCATCTCCGGATCGGCGACTCCGTCGGTATCGTTGAGCGCCGCGAAACCACGTCCGTTATCGGGTGTGGTTACACCGAGCTCTCCTGCCGCTGCGTCCGACAAGAAGTCGAGCAGCTGAGGCAGTTGCGCTTTCCAGCCGAACTTTCCGACCTCGACCACTCCGCCGACGTCGATCATGCGAGCGACGCCTTTGATTCCGTCACCGTTGGAGTCCGTGGGGTCTTCGTTCGCAAGGATCTCGGCGTCCGGAATGTCGCTGACCAAGCCGAGGCCGAAGACCGGCGGCGTCTGACGCTGTTCGAACACGTCGGCGTCCGGGTGGTGATCTTCGCGCCCCGGCGTGTCGGGACGGCGAATCTTGCTCCCGGCTTGACCGCCGGGCAGGTCTTCGAACAGTAGCGGGTCGCCGAAGTCGCGAGCGAAGCGGAAGACGTTGAGATCGAGTCCTCCGGATCCGCCGAAGCCACCGGTTTGGTGACAACCGCGACAGCTGTCAGCGTTCATCTCGGTGCCCAACCCTTGCGACTGCTTCCAGTCGCGGTCGAACAGCTTGCGGCCGCGCTTGAACATTTCCATTTCCGCGGCATTGAGTTCGCGGAACGGGCCGCCCAACTCACCGACCGCCGGAACCGGAGTGTCGTCGTTGATGACTTCGGCGTGGCTCGGCTTGGCGAACGTGGCCGCCAACAGCAGGGCGGACGCGCCGAGGCCAACGACCAATCCCAGCCGAATGACGCCGCTCGAGAACGACGCCTTGTGGGTCTCGTGTCTCGACTTCATTACAGCGCCTCCAAGAACTTGATCAGGTTTTCTTTGTCGAGTGCAGGCAAAGCGATGAACTCATCCGTGATGGTCTGCGCTTCGCCGCCGTGTCTGAGAATGGCGTCGGTCAACGTATCCGCGCCGCCGTCGTGCATATAAGGGCCGTGCATCGAGACTCCCCACAGCGGTTGTGTACGGAACTCGCTCTCGGTCGACGTTGAACCGGCTGTCATGAACTGAGCGACGCCCATGCTGATACCGTCGGCGTTCGCAGGTCCCAGATCGTGAAGTAGCAGGTCGGTGTACGCTTCGAGGGTTCCGACGGAACTCGGAATCGACTCGACGTGACACGCATTGCAGTTGAGGGACTCGAAGACCGCTTCGCCGGCAATCTCCTCCGGGCCGAACGGCTTCTTCTCTGGAGGACGGATGAAACGACAGAAGTTGATCAAATCGATCATGTCTTCGACGGAGACTTCCGGGTCCGGAATTCCGTCGCTATCGGTCGTCGGATCGTCGAGGGACGAGGACACCTGTCGCATCATGGAGAGGCTGACGACTCCGTCGGATCCGTCGACCGGGTCGGTCGTGAGACCGCTCTGGTTGAACATGGCTCCGCGAATGAATCCCTCGATGAAGTTGGCTTGCAGCTTGTATCCGAGTCGACCGAGGTTCCCGAGGCCGTCCGTGTTCCAGCGTCCCGAAATGCCGTCGCCGTCCCCGTCGTTGGGATCTGCTGCGGCCAAGATGGTGGAGTTGGCGACGAACTCGAAGAGTCCGGTCCCGAACAGTGGCGGTGCTTGACGGTGAGCCACGGTAACCGGCTCGCCAAGAACGGCGGGGTCGGGAATGGTCAGGCGTGGGCCGTCGAGCTGGTGGTAGCTCGGCAGGACCAGGCTCGGAAAGCCGGGAGCCGCTGTTTGCAGCGGGGGCTCACCGACGGCAACCAAGTAGAAGTTGCGGTAGGTCGGCGACGACCCGCCGACGGCCGGGGTGCTGTGACACGCAGTACAGGACGTCGCGTTGTACATCGGCCCGAGCCCTTCGCTGGGTCGAAACGATTTCGACATCAACTCGCGGCCGTTGTTGAACGACAGGAGCTCTGCTTCGGTCAACCCCTCGATCGGACCGCCGAGATCGCAGGTTATATTCGTATCGCACGTCAATGTATCTGCGGTCGGATCGACACCACACCAGTCGGTCGGCTCCGGCATCGGCGCTCCCGCGCCGAACAGGTACATCAAGAAATAGATCGGATCGGCAACGTCGAGTTCACCGTCGTCGTTGGCGTCGACAGCGTCTCGGCACGGGACGAGACCGTCCTGGAAGAGATGGTCGAGTGAAAAGATTGCATCGGCGAGATCACGCAGGCCGTCGGTGTTCGCATCGCCGCGAATGAATTCGCTTTGGGCGGAAACACTTCCAGTCAGTGCGAGAAGCATCGCCGCGGCTATGAGCCGCTTCATCGAAGCCTCCTCGGAGGTTGTTCGCTCGGTGGCTCGGCCGCGACAGCCCGTCGCTGTCTCGATCTCGAGTCCCGAACTGCGGTTTCAAAACAATTTAGCCCAAACAGCACTTCGGCGCGTCTCTCGGCAAGTTAGCACCTGGGCTTGAGAAGCACAGGCTTAGAGCCCACCGGATAACACGTCGTCTCGTTACTTCCCCGCGTCACGCAGAGCCACCCCCCGGCGGCGGGAACGGAAGCGGATAACCGCTTTCCGTGTCCGTCCGCTTCTTCGCGGCGCGGTGAACCGTCGATTCTACCGACCTAGTGACGCTCTGTCACCGGAGTTGGGAGATCCCAAAGCTCGGCAACTCTCCGCTGACGATACCCAAAACCCGAGGTGGCACAATCACTTAGTCTACGAGGTCCCTTGGTGCGATGACCGGCGACAAAATTGGGCGCCGCCGTTCTCGACGGGCACTCCTTCGCTCTAGGCGCAGCACTTCTTGAACTTCTTGCCACTTCCACAAGGGCACGGGTCGTTGCGGCCAACTTTGGCGTCTTCACGAACGATGGGATCTAGCCCGAACACCCGCCCGTCTACGAACTTCCACTCGTTCCCGTCGCGTTTGAACTCCGCGACTTCGCGGTGCTCAAGATCCTGCCCCTCGTTACGGTATCTCGCGATGAACTCGACGATTCCGTCGTTGTCGTCGGCGCCGCCCTGTTCAGAGCGCAACACCTCGAGGCCGTTCCACTCGGACTTCGCCGCCCAGTCACGCGTCGCTTGGGCGTCGAACGTGTCGCGGGATTTCGGATGGAGGCTTTGTTCCAGATACGTCACGTCTCCTCGCGCATACGCCGAGTAGCGGGCTCGCATCAGTTGCTCGGCCGTTTGCGGGAGTCGTGATCCGCTCAGAAACGGTCCGCAGCACTCGGCGTAGCTGCTGTCGCTGCTACAGGGGCAAGGATCTTCAGTCATCGCAACAAGCCTTTCAGAGCCCGGCGTTTTCGCACGAGTCTAGGAACTCCGCTCGCCAGTGGTACTGATCGAGCAGAGTGTCGTCTCGCTCTCCCACGATGCGAAGTGCCGCGTAGAGCGCTTCCACCGAGGCGAGCCCGGCTGTGGGATCGTCAGAGATCTTGGAGACGCGGGGGTAAGCCGTAGTGACCGTCACCGGGAGCGATCGTTCGCTCACCTCGCCGGTGAGGCTGGTCCGTAGCGCGCCGAGATAACGCCAGGTCGAGTCGAGAATCAAGAACGGAATTTCTCTATCTGCTACCGAGAGGGGTGGGGCGTCGACCGCGAGGACGATGAAACCTGTGGCGTCGTAGCGAGATTCGGAGTCGTAGCGGACGAAGTGGAATCGCTCGTCGCCGACCAACGGTTCGACCGAACACTTGCTCTTGCGTTCCTTGGGGTGCCGGACGATGACCGAGCGACACGTCGGGCTCACTTCCTCGATGAGTCTTCGCGGGCTGGTCATCGGTCTCCTTCACAGCGGACGAGCAGCAGCGAGGACGGAGAGGCGCCCGCCCGAAACAGCGATCCCCGCATCGCGCGCAGCTTGGTCGGGTCGCCAGCCAAGAACACTCGCCATCCCGTGAGATCCGGGTTCCTCGCGAGAATCGTTTCGGCCGCCAGCGGCTCCTCGCACGGCCGCACGTCGAGAGTTCCCGCGATAGACTCCGTTGCAAACCACTCGACCTCGACCGATCGCGGAATCCACGCAGTGATCGATTGCGCGGGTGGGTCTGACGCACACGCATCACGGATGAAGCCGAGGGCGTGCGTCCAGCCCGCGTCATCGCACGCGACTGCGATCGGTCGTTCCGCAAACTCAGAAACCCAGAACGCATCACCGAAGGGGCCCTCTAGGCTCAGAACCTCCTGAGGTCGGGGCGGCTGTGCCGACGACCAATACACGTCGAAAGAGTCCTCCGTGGTGGAGATGACTGCCGTCGATGATCGATCGGGAAGCCGCACCGTACGGCCCCCGAAGATCTCCAGCCGCGGCGGGCGACTGAGTCGAACTGCGTGACCGCTAGCGAGCGCTGTGGTCGAAATCACGGTGGCCGACCAGCGCTCCGGTTGGTTGATGAACGTGACTTCGAGCGGGTTTTCTGGGCACGACACACAGGCGAGGAAGTATCCGAGTCGGCGCCACGTCGCTGGCAAGTCTTCCTGCCCCTCGGCCGGGGGGGTACCCGAGCGTGCTCGCACCAGGCACGTCTGACACACGCCGCTCCGGCATGACGACGGCACGGGCACTCCCGACCGCTCGAGCCCTTCGAGCACAGTCTCATCCGGTTCGAGATCGACCTGGACCTCGTGCTCGTCTGTCTTGAAGGTAACGGTCGTCATGATGCGCAGAATATCGAAACCAACGGTTCCCGCTAGAGGTGCGGCCGGAAAGTGCAGGCGCGGTGAGTGGTGGAGTTCGGCGGAAGATTGCCGTTCGGAATTTGCAGGCGAATTGGTTGATTCGTTGAAGATTACGAATGGTGAGATTCCGTCGAAGACCGCCGCGCACCGTG
>JAJFFE010000010.1 GCA_021776775.1 Planctomycetota bacterium
ACCCGCGCCAGTCGCGATGACCTGTCCGTCGAACGGAGCAGTTGCATCGAGAACAACGCCGAGCGTCGCGCCGTCGTCGCCCGGGAACATTTCCCCGACAACCAATTCTGCGCCCGCTGCCATGGTGGCACCGGATGCTTCGAAGCCAGTGATCTCAATGCCACCGGCACTGCAACCACCGTGCTGGATGGCGAGAACGAATCCCTGCACATCAGCATCGTTGTCCATCGTCACCGCTACGGAGCCGGGTGCGAGACCCGACAGCGTCGCGTTGCCGATGGTAAATGAATCGGCAGCGCCCACGACCCCGGCAAAGCCGAAGCAGGCGAGAGCTACCGCGCTGCGAAGAACCGCAGCGCCACGGAGAAGCTTGGTCATTTCCTCATTCCTCCTCGAAAGATGAAAAGCGTCGATCGCTCTTCTTCCAAAACTTGCGTGGTCCGTTGACCTGGTTTGGTTCCTCAGCCCTCCTTACGTCCCCACCTCGGAATGGCGTTCACACGCGAACCTCAGTGGCTCGTGACCGAGGGATACCTCTCACAGAATCACGACGACGATTCGGCAAGACGTGTCCGTCGCAAGTGCAACGAACCCTCGATGCTCGCGTGTTTTTCGCGGCACTCAAAACGGATTGTTCAGACGGTGTTGTTACCTCGAAACCCAACCGCATGTCCGAAGAACTGATAAGTCACAAACAGACTCACAGTCTGTACCTTGGACAGCGGCGACAACGTTATCACATGGACCCTAAACCGTCAACGTAGCGCCTATTTGTGGCAATTGAGTTGTCCGGCAGCGCCCGTGTCTGACCGTCACAAAGCATGGGCGGGGCCCGACCGGACCACTTAGTACGAAGTCCAACTAGGGGATTGGCTTAGTCACGAAAAGGACTCCGAAACCGAGCGAGATTGTCCGTCCGATCGCAGTCGACAGTCCGGATTTGGAACTGTTTCGGGTCGTTGTGGTCAGCAATGCGGAAAGCCGTCCAGTGAATCGATTACAACTATGTTCCGAAAAAGTATTGGACCATTACGCAGCCAGTGAAATCGATGCGAGCGCAATAGCCGTCAATGAAACACACCGCGTATTTTCGCCTCAGCTTTGTCCCGGGCCCGGGTACAAGCCGGGCCCAACGAGATACGCCCGCTCCCCCCTCACACCAAGGATGGCGGCGAGTTGACCCAACGGCTGAGGCTTCGCACCGACGCGACCGTGCCGTTGAGACTCTCATGGCTCCACCCCAAGGCAAACCCCTGCGTGCACCCCAGCGCGACGTCGGCGGCGATGGAAACCTCAACGGTCGCGCTCGACGGCCCAACCGTCGGGAAAGTTCTTGGGGCGTGAATCATGAATCACTGGAGCTAAGTCGCACGGCGATTTGTTGGTCACCTGATGAGGCGCCTCGAAAATTCCTTCGCGGGGCGCATCGTGGCGTGGCTCGAACACCAGTGGGTTGGGGATTGCGGAGTCGATGGCTCGCCACCGACTATGAGGTAGAGGTGGGCTTTGGCGCCGGGGCGGTGGTTGGAGACCGGGACAGCGTCGAACGCTGGACGGGCGGATCGGGGCGTGTCCGATTCTGTTCGGGGCGATGGGCAACGGAAGAGCCCGATGCTTGCGGAGGCGCGTTGGGCGATGAGCCGTGTGCGCTGGGCGGCGTGATCCGTACCGAGCTGAGTGCGGTTTCTGGTGGGCGAACATGCGACGTCGGTTGGTTGGTTGCGTTGATGGGTGCGGCATCGTGCGAACTCCTTCACTGCACGACACGTTAACCCTTCGCAAGCAGACAAGACCTCCGCAGCAAACGCACCGGCTCAGTCCAGCGACCCGTCCGGCCCAGACGTCGACCCTATCTTCGATTCGCCGATCGATAGCCAACCCCAAAGCAACGACCCGGGCAACGACCCCGAAAGCAGCCATCGCGAGCCCGATCTATCAGAGCGCAGCGTGGCGGAGCCTCACCCGGCAAAGCGCAAGCGACGCGGGAGAGTCGAGCCGGCCAAGCCAGATTCAGAACGTGTGGAACTTCGAGGCGAACTTGGCGGAGTTGGTCGAGCAAGCCGCGGATATTGCGCTCGAGAAGAAGGATCCGCGTCAGCGATTCGAACGACGCCGCAAACGCCGAGCGAAGCAAGAGACCAACTCGGCTCGTGCAAACGATGTCGACGCGGCCGAGTCTGTTCCTAACGTGTCAGACGGATCTGACCGGTACGTCCCGGCCGGGCTTCGCGATGAAGTTCTTCACCGCGCTCAGTACCGCCCTGAATTCGTAAGCCACCGCGGCACGCGATGCTCCCAGCCTAAAGGGCATGGCCAAGCGAGTGATATTGAGAACTGTGCCCGCGCGAGGGCGGCCGTAGTGAGAGCAATAGGATCAGGATAAATCTCGTGATAGAAGACACGCGCACTCTGGTTTAGACGTGCGCCACATTGTTGTCGCCTGCAGTTGAATCGCGAACTGGGAGTTGTCAACCGCGGTCGACCAGCGTGAACGCCCCACCGGTTACTGCGCGCCATGACAGCGGGAGCGCAATGCCAAGTGCCAAGCGTTGGTTGTGGTCGCCTCGTGCGTGACTGCGGTGATCTCGCGACTGCGGTGATCGCGACTCCGACCCGACGTGGCGAGTCGGACAAGAGGCGTCGGAAAGAGACGGATTCAGCAAGGCTCGGCAAACAAGAAAAGGCCGGCGGTAAAACCGCCGGCCTTTGCCCGACTATGGTCGAATGACCTTAGCCGTTATCGAACTGATTCAGAACTACGGGCAGCTGCTGGCGCAATCGACGCCACCGTCAGGACCACAGTCCGGGAACGGCGCCGCCGGGGGCGGACCGTCCATGAACCGGTAGTTCAGGGTGTACGACGCGTCCGTCGCGTCGACCATGCCGTCGCTGTTCGAGTCACACGCCGCCGGGCAGACCGAAGTCGGGCCGGAGAGGAAGAGCTCGTTCAGAGTCCAAACAGGGTCAGCGATGTTGACGATACCGTCATCGTTGCAGTCGCCACGGATGAAAAGGGTAACAGTGATCTCAGAAACGGTGATCACGCCCTCATCGCCAGGCTCTTGACCAGCCGCGAAGCTAGCGCCACCGACCACGACGACGTTCGACACCGGCGGGGAGCCGAGCGTGTTGTCCATCGAGACCGTGACCACGTCGCCGTCGACGATTGTGCCGCTGTAGTCAGCGGTGACCGCCGCCGGAGAGCCGGCCGGGTACTGGAGGAAAACGCCACCGAGGAAGTTGTAAACAACGCCTACGGTCCAGTCGGTACCAAAGTTGGAGGTACCGAAGAAGCTCGGACCCGTACCACCGTTGATGCCAGCGAGGTCGCCAGCCGGAGCCGGATCAGAAACCGCGAGATCCGTACCACCCGCTGCACTCATACCCATGGAGAAACCTTGGGTATCGGCCGTACCAGTGTCGTTGTCGGTGATCGAGAACGACATGGTCTGGCTCCAGGCAGCAGCAGGAGCACCGCTCACGTCGTGATCGGAACCACTGTAGGCCCAATCCGCGGGGCCATCGACAAACTCAGCACCCGTCATGGTGCAGCACGAATCGATGCCTGCGGGCGGAATCGAGGCGCCGCTTTCGACGACGACGATCGACACGGCCGGCGAACCGAGCGTGTTGGTGCAGAAACAGATGTCGCTCGTGCCCGGGACGTCACCCGAAGCCAACGCGTCGAGGCCCGAGATGTCGTACTGCATCACGTTGAGCTCGTGCGAGCCCGGAGCGAGCGTACAGCAACCGAGGAAATCGATCACGACACCAACGGTCCAGCCGTCCGGGAACGTGGTGATGGTATCAAAGGCCGGGGGTCCGCCACCGCCACCGACAACGGCCGTAGCCGCGCCGTCTTCGACAGAAGTGAGCCCGATGGCCGCACTGTCGTGACAAACACCTAGCGACCAACCCTGGAGTTCGCCGCTGCTATCGAGGTTGACCGAAGCCGAGCCATCGGGGTTGCAGTTCAATGAAATTGTGAAGCCACCACCCGCGTAGGCAACGCTGCTCGCGCATACCAGAGCGAGGGCAAGGCCAAGTACCTTAGTAAAATGCACTTCTTTCTCCTCCTCTTGAGAAGACTGGTTTTTTTCTAACTCGCGCCAGGTCTTCGGACCTGGTCGATTCAGGGAGCGACTGTACGCTCCCTTCGAAACAGAATGCTTTCGCGTCACTAACCGCAAGCGGCCGTTTCGCAGTCGAGGCCGTCATCGGTCGGGTCAGGACCATCGTCCTCGCAACCCGGAGCCGACGGCGGATCGCCGAACTTGAACAGGTAGTTCAAGAGGAACACGCTGTCTGCGAGGTTGATCTTGCCATCGTCGTTGGCGTCGCATGCATCTTCGCACGCTACGTCAACACCGAAGAACTGGTGACCGAGAATGGTCGCACTGTCTGCAAGGTCACACTTGTCGTCGTCGTTGCAATCGCTTCGCTTGAACATGGGTACCGGCTGAACGTAAACGCAGCAGTCGGTGAACGGGATGTCCTGGAACGAACC
>JAJFFE010000091.1 GCA_021776775.1 Planctomycetota bacterium
CCCATCACTCGAAACGCTCCTTTTGTTCCAGGACTTGGTTTAGGCACCTGTCTTGAAACACACGAAAGGACGCGTTTCGAGCTTCTTTTTGATACTTCCGGTCATCAGATAAAGCGAACCCGCTTCTTCCGGGTCCGGACGGGGTTCGCGTGGACCGGTGGTTCGTTGAGCCCCGTGTTGTTGAGTACAGGGTCACTGGCTTTCGTGCCGCGTGATACTGAGGTCGCGGCTCGCGCACTCCGGTTGGTTGATCGATGGGTCCTGCCGACTTCCGCGACGCGGCGATCTTTGAACGCATGAACTCAGCTCCGAACTCCTGTTCCGCATACCAAGCGTTGTGCGTTGCGCAGAGGGCTCGCAGGTTGATCTCGTCATTCGAGCCGTCCTTGCTGAACGGAACCAAGTGATCGATCTGAAGGCCTGTTCGCACGCCACAGCGATGCTGATCAGAGCCGACGAATTCGCACCGATGCCCGGCTTGGTGGAGCACCCGCTCACGTGTTTCACTTGGAATGTATCGGGATCGTTCCTTGGCCTCTGCAGAGGCCAAGCCGTCAGAACTGGGCGAAACCTCGATCGGGCGAGATGAGTTCGTCTGCGCATTCCCGGCGGCCCTTTTCAGATCACGCTTCCGCCGACGCTCGAGCTTCTCCATGGGATCCTTCTTCTCGAGTGCTAGTGTTCGGGATCAGAAGTTCGTTGACAGATTCGTCGAGAGATCGTGTGTCCTGACAAGGCGCGCCGACGCAAGGCGTATTGGTGGATACTTCGAGGAGGCGCAACGCTGTCAGGGCGCACGAGAGCCGACGAAGGTGTTGACGAACTTCTGATCCAGGACACTCGATCGACAGCTGCTTCCAGGACGGTTGCCAAGTTCTTGAACGGGCCATGCACACCCAACACCTCGGCCAGCCGCTCGATCTTCAGCTTGAGCTGCTTGCTCGCCACGAAGCGAACGTTGAACGAGTCGACCTGGGCTGGCTCGACGGAACCTGGTTTCGTAGAGGCTGATCGCCGTTGACTCTGTGCGCCCTGGCTCCGGCCATCCTGGCTCGCAGCGCCGTCACCCTCCTCTCGACCCGTACTCGCAGGGGCAGTCCCATCTGCCCCGGCCGAGCCATCCGCCTCGGGGCCGGTTCGCTGTTCCGAAGAAAATTCCAAGCCCGGCTCTTCGCCCACATCACCAACGTCAGTCGAACCACTCGCTCGACGAATACCAGAACTAACCTCGGGGCGCGGTCGAAACCGAACCACGTACTCTTGAACTTGTCGCCGAGTCATACCCGCGCACGCTTCAATCGTCGCCGCACGGTTCTCTTCCGTCAGATGCGGAGCCAACTTCGCCGCCACCGTCAGCGTCATACGATTCGCAGCGATCGCCTCCAACACACAAGGAAACCGACGACAAACATTCGCCACCTGGATGCGAAGCCCCGACTCACTCTCGCTCAAACCCAAACGCTCCACGCAATACGCAAACAGCCCTGCATAGCCCAATGCCACGTGGACTTTCCGCCGACCAATCTCAGCCAAGTGATTGATCAACAAGGCAACCTGCCGCTTCTCGACCCCAACCAATCGAACCGCTTCCGCGTCGAGCTCTTCCCCCGAAAGACCGGCAACATGTCGACCATAGTCCATAACTCTGACTCTCCATTCGTAGGCGCAAGAACGTCTCTACCACACAGGTCCTATTCTAAACCACGATCTACGATGCGAGATTTAGCACGCTTAACGAACGGTCAACGCATGGCGATACTTCGACTCCGTCGACGACCAACAACGCCCCGTACGCGAGCAACCAGCGCTGCCATAACACTCGCGCAACCAGCAGCAGACACCGTGACCAGCAAGGCGTGAAAACCCTGTCAAACGAAACACGACAAAGTTCTAAAATTCATCGCGCGAAGCTGAATCCAAAACAGACGAACCACCGCGACCGCCAAACCTCGTCCGGACGGGGTGGCCCGTCCCCATCTCCGACAGGAATCACATAGCGCCTGCCAACATCCACATATCCCAACCGACACCCAACGGAGTCGGGCCCACCCGCTGCTCCTCGCCTGGAACAGAATGGTTCACGCCCCGATGCGCCCGTCCGTCGTTCACACCCGTACTTGTTTGCCAACCCGCGACCCGGCGACCAACGCCACTCCTGTGCCTCATAGTCGGTGGCGAGCCATCGACTCGACCATCCCCAACCCACTGGTGTTCGAGCCACGCCACGATGCGCCCTTCGACAACGGCGCAGGCCCCACGCGCTTGACCCTCGTCGGCGTCCGGGCCAAATGACAAGCTTCAGCGACCTACCGCTCGAGCGCTGCCGAGACCTCGGCGACTCGGCGGCCGATGGTGCGGATCCCGTCGGCGTCGCGTTCGCTGAGTTTGACTTCGGCTCCCAGCACTTCATGCGCTTTCGATATGGCTCTTTGATCGGGAATCACTAGGACTCCGATGTTGCCCAGGATCGCGCGCAAGTGGACGAGTCCGCGTAGCCCTCCGAGCCCCCCCGGAGACGCAGCCATGATTCCGGCGACTTTGTTTTGATAACACGCCAGCGGTGGTTCTTCTTTGGACGCGGCTCGCGATACCCAGTCGATCGTGTTCTTCAAGAGCGGTGAGATAGAGCTGTTGTACTCCGGCGATGAGATCAGCAGTCCGTCGTGTTCGAGGAACAGCTTCTTGACCGCCTTGACGGTGTCCGGCATTCCGTCCGCGGCTTCGCTGTCTTGATCGAACAGTGGCATCGGATAGTCGGCGAGATCGAGAACCGTGATCTCGGCGCCTGCCGCGCGCGCTCCCTCCGCGGCAACGGTGACCAATCGCTGATTGAACGAGTCGCGTCGGGCACTTCCCGACAGTGCAAGTACTCTGACCATGAGTTGTCCTTATTGCTCTTCGCGGCAGAACGCTTGGTGCCCAACGTTTTCGACACCGGCCGCTTCTTGTTTTGACATTCTGGCGATGATCTTCACCGTGGCATCGGCGATGGACTCCGAGAGTGATCGGATCCACGCTTCCGTAAAGTACCGACCGTCTCCTCGGTCATAGTCGCGGAGAAAACGTAGTCGATCCCGAGTCGTGATGTGTCCCTCGGGAAGCAAGCCGAGCTGGACGAGATTCTTGTGGCGACGACGATCGTTGAGGCGTCGCCCGAGATGGATCGAGTCGAGGTCGACGAGCAAGAGCCGAGGACCGTCGCCCTCATCTCGCCCGATCAGGAAGTTCATCGGGTTCAAGTCGCGGTGATAGATACCGGTATCGTGAAGCCGTCGAACGAGTCGAGCCAACTCCGCGGTCTCTGCGTGCAACGCCCGGCGGTCGCCACCCGGCGACAGGAATCGCTCGAACAGATCAGAGTGCAGCGGCTCCGCAGTGCCCGCGTGCTCGGTGAGGAGCACGCTCTGAAACGGCAGCCCGAAGCGACGCTCGGTCATCAACGCTAGCGCCCGCGGATTCGGAATCTCTCGAACGTCGAGGGCACGCGCTGCCCCCCACGCTCGCTCCAACGGTCCTCGAATGCAGGCGTAGCTGAGACGCTTGAACAGCGACGAGTAGCGCCTCGTTTTGACGACGATCTTCCGCAACCCGGATGGCGTCATGAGCGTGGTCGACCCGACCGTTTGATCCTTGCGATCCTTGTAGATGACGTCGAGATCGATCTTGCCCAGCAAGTATGGGTCGAGAAGCTCCGGGTCTAGATCGCGCCGACGGTGGATGCGCCACAGCCCGCGCGCCTCTTTCACGAACTCGGAACTGTTCCGCCAACACCGCTTCGAGCGGCTCCGAAGGCGGACGTTCTCCAGCGCTCGCGCTTGCGCTTCGAGTCGATCGACCCAACGCGATGTCGGAGGAAGTTCAACGGCAGGGTCGAGTTGGCGATATGCGTCGAGCAGTGCTCTCGCCCGAGGGTAGTCGAGATAGTCCGACAAGGAGTGAAACAGCCGCGCGAGGTTGTTGGTGCGCCGGGCCACCGGGAGCGCCGCTCCGAGATAGGTCGCGTGCAGATCGAGCAAGTAGACGGTGTGACCCCGAGTCGAGACGAGGATGTTTCCCGCGTGAAGATCGGTGTGATCGACGCCAGCCGCGTGCATCCGAGCTATCTCGGTCCCGACGTGTCGAAACAACGCCTCCGAATCGCACGGCCGCGCGCCACGCAGCGCCGTGGGAAGCGGCACGGCGTGCTCCACCGTCTCCATGATCAGACCAGCCCGGGTCAACGCGCCGCCGCGGCGAACCTCCCCCATGGCCAAGCGGCGGGGGCCCGTCACGCCGCAACACTCGAAGGTGCCGAGCGCCTCCCATTCCCGCTGCGCTCGGGAGGCGGTAAGGAAGTATTTCAGCCGCTCCCGCCAACTTCGCACGTGGTAGCGCTTCACGATCAGCGCCGGCAGCTCGTCGGACGCCGGGATCGAGATAACTTTCCGCAGAAGGTTCGACTTGAGAACTTTCGCGCCGGGACGCTCCTCGAGATAATCCCACTCCCGGAGGATCGGCGCGAGCCGGTCGGCGGCGTCCTCGGAGTCATCTCGGAATTTCCACGTCCACTCAGTCACAATTGGCCTCGGTTCGATGGCGTTGGCGCGGCAGGATACCCCAATCTGCGCTCCGGCCCCATGCTCAGCTGAACCGGACCGATCACGTCCAGTTCACGCGCAGAGAAAACGCCAAGCGACCGATACTCTCGTTACACACCCCCGTCTACAATCGGCTCATCATGACGCAACCCCCAGACGACGAGCACCCCGGCAGCGAGGCGGATCCCTCCCGCGCACCGAACCCGGCCCCCGGTTCATCGGGGGATGACGCGGCTTCGCAGGAAGCGGCCGATGCGCAACGTCGAGCGAAGGGCCGACGCCGGCGGCGGCGCAACCGTCGCCTCTGTTGGTGGGCGCTGTCGATTGTCGTGACGGTTCTCATCGCGGGCTACTACGCGCGGGCGCCCCTCGCGGAGATCATCGTCGCTCGCTCGCTGCCCTCGATCCTGAGCAGCGAGTTGGGTCGCCCGGTCACCATCGGCGACGCCCGACTTCGGGAAACCGGCGGCCGGGAGCTGGTGCTGGAACTGCTCGACGTCCGGATCGGCTCCCCGGGTGACGCGGAGTTCAACGGCATTCTCCGTTCTGTCACGGTGCGTATGAACGGTTGGCTCGACCTGGGCTCGGGAATCGACGTCGTCGAACGGATCAGCGTTCACGGAGGCAAGCTCACGATCCCACCTTCAGAAGAGCGTGCGCCCACGAAACCGTTTCCGAGCGTTGTGATTCCAACCTCGTTGCCGCGTCTTCCCTTTCCGATCGATGTCACTCGGGTCCACGTGGACACCGGAGACTTCCGAGCGAGAGTCGACGCCGAGCTAGAAGACGGTCGCGTCGAAGTGGACTTGGACGGGATCGAAGGCGTTTCGATCGGCGACGAGTCACCGCTGCGATCGGCGTCGGTCACGACCCGATGGACCGATACCAGCTTCGAGGGGATAGAACTCGAGCTGCTCGAGTGGGGAATCTCGGTCAGCGGCACCTTGACGCGAGCCCCCTTGGGAAGCGGCGCGTCTCGACCGTACACCGGTGAGCTCGCGATCGACGTCGCCGGCGGCCGCGGCGTCTACGGTGTCACACTTCCGACGGTCGCCGGGGAAGGGGCGTCCGCCGTCGGCTCCGTTCGATTCGAGCAACCAACGCGAACGGCCGAGTTATTCGGACTCACGACCAAGCTTGGTGGTCCCGTTGTTTTCTCGTCCACCCTCAACATGTCCGAAGACGATCTCAGTTTTCGCGGCGATCTTCGTGTTCACGGCAGCACGCTGGATGTGATCGGCTCCGTCACCGCGAGTGACGTCGACATCCAAGTGACCGGAGAGGCGATCGCAGTTGGACCGATCTTGGAGTGGTACGACATTCCGGGATCCCCGAGCGCCAACGTCAGCGGGACGGTAACCCTGGCCGGGCCGCGAAGCGCACCGATCATGACGGCGACCCTCGACATGCCCAGAGGCGAGGTCACGATCACGGAAGAGCGCCTTGTGGTCCACGAGGTAGCCGCGGCCGCCACGTGGATCCTCGGCCAACCGATCCGCATCGACAGTGTCACGATGAAGCTCTTCGACGGGAACGTGTCGATCGCCGGCACACTCGCCGCCGACGACCTCGGGGAGTGTGACGCGACACTGTCTTTCAACGGCTGGGATCTGGCGCAGCTCAAGCCGTGGTTCTCGTACGCGCGCGACCTCGCGGGTCGGGCGACCGGCACCATGACGGTGCGTGGTCCGTGGGATCAACTCGACTACCGAGTCAACGCCAAGGTGTCGCAAGGCACGATGGCGTTCGTCGGATACACCGAGCGGTTTCGGGACGTTAGCTTCGTCGCAAACTTGGACCGCGAGGGGCTGAAGCTCGAGGAACTCGTCGCCAAACTCGGCGGCGGTACGGTACGAGGGTCGGCCAACTTGACGTTGGGCCAACGCGAAGGACTCAATGTAAGCGGCGTCGAATCCGTCACGCTTGGCTTGGACTTGGAACGGGTACGTTTGGTCCGCACGCGTGACTTCTGGGTGCGCGGCTCGGGCGACGCCACCTTGACCATTCCGTTCGGTAACCAGGCCCCGGCTCCAACTTTGACCGCCCAGCTCACCGTCGATCGCGGTGTGTACGACCGCAATTACTACCCTCGGCTCAGCGAAGGCAATTCTCTTCCGTTCGACCTGTTCACGGTCGAGTCGGAGCCGTTTGCGTCGATGTCGCTCGACGTCCGCGGACGGTTCGCCGGCGGCTTCCTGATTCGAAACAACTACCTCGAAGTCGCGCCGCACGGCGAGCTGCGCCTCGGCGGAACCGGTCGTCAGCCCATCTTGACCGGTCGACTCACAGCGACGAATGGTCGGGTCAAACTTCCACATCTCATCATGGAGATCGAACGAGCAGAGATTCGCTTCCCAGACTACGACCCGTTCAATCCCGACCTCGAGTTCGCCGGACGGGGACGACTCGCCGGGTATGACATCGATACGGTCGCCGCCGGCAAGGTCGAGAGCCTTGCGGTCTCGTTCAGCTCGAGCCCGCAACTCGAGAACGAAGACCTGTTGCTTCTGGTCGCGACTGGCCAGCAACGATCAGAGCTCAGCGAAGGTGGCTTGGAACGCGTCGCCGCGCTCGAGGTCGCGCGACTGTTCGGTCCGGAGTTGTGGGAATCGATTTTTGGCCGATCCCGCGGCGAGTCCCTTCTCGATCGGGTGTCGATCACGACAGAACCGGGATCCGACGGCGGCAATGAACGCATCTCGGTCGAGATCCGGCTCCTCGACTGGCTCTCCGCAGTCGGCGAACGTGACGAACGCGGAGACACGAACCTCGACCTCCAGATTTTTCGCTGGTACCGATGACGATGTGGGTCCTACTGCTCTGCCTGGCCACGACGGCGCCGGACCTCTCGGTAGACATCGTCGGCAACGAAACGCTGCTCGAACGAGTCTTGCTCGCCGAATTGGAGTTTTGGCTCGAAGACCTCCGAACCAACCCGCTCGACGAAGGGGCGAGAGATGACGTCGCCTACGAGTTGACGCAGATCTATCGAGAACGAGGATTCCCGAAGGCTACCGTGACTTCGAAGAGCACCACCAAGGGTGGAACGACGGAGGTCGTCTTCACCGTCGTCGAGGGTCCCCGGCGCTTGCTCGGCGAACTCACCTTCGACGGCGCGGCGCACTTCGACGCCAAGACACTACAGAACGCGTTTCAGTGGCAACGCGATGGGGTGTTCAAGGCATTTGGCCAGGGCCCTATCGTCTTCTCCGACGAAGTCCTCGAGGCTGGCTGCGTCGGAGTCCGGCTGCTTTACCGGCTTGACGGGTTTCGCGACGTCGCGACGGAAGTCGCGCTGACCGAACGCGACAAGGGAGACCGAATCACGGTCGACGTTCTCGTCAAGGTAACCCAAGGCCGCCGCTATCGCGTGCGCGACGTCGTCATCAACGTCTTCCCCATTCCGCCGGGACTGCGGGAAGCGTGCGGCGTTACCAACAACGACGTCTTCACGCCTCGAATGCCGGTGGAAGTCGCCCAACGAGTGCAACGCTTCCTGGCGGATCGAGGCTACTTCTCCGCCACTGCCGACGCCGAACCGCTGATCACCGATGCCGCGGTCGACCTTCACGTTCGCTTCGATACGGGCCCCCTGGCAACGATCGACTCCATAGTAGTGCAAGGAAACAACCGCACCTCGGAGCACTGGGTTCGTCGGCACTTGTCGTTCTCCGTCGGCGACCTCTTCAGCAAGACCGAGTTCGAGAAGAGCCGAAGCGCCCTGCTGCGTTCCGGTTTGTTCCGAAACGCTCGAGTCACCGGTAAGCCGGTCGACGGCACCTCGAATCGACTCGACGTTGAAGTAGAACTCGACGAGAAGGACGCGATACGCACCTCATTTCGCATCGGCTTCGGCTCGTACGAGCTCGGTCGAGTCGGAGTCGAGGTCCTCCATCAAAACCTGTTCGGCTACGGGTTGTACGGGCGGGCCCGCGCCCGGGCCTCGTTCCGCGGCGAAGAAGTGAACACCACGCTTCGCGTTCCTTTGGTGGCCGGTCGCCGTCTGTTCTTCTCGATAGATGGGGGCTACCGGCGCTTCGAAGAGCCGTCGTTCGTCCGCCAAGAAGTGAAAGGGACCGCGGCCATCAGCGGCGTGCTTCCCTGGGACGTGCGCGCTCGCACCGGGTACGAAGTTCGCGACGAGACCATCCTCGATGCGGAGGCGAGCATTCCGGCCGAACTCCGCGAGGACTCGCGCTCCGCGGTGCTCTTCGTCTCGGGGACGCGGGACACGCGCGATCCGATCCTCGATCCGAGTTCCGGCACCATGACCCACTTACGAATCGAAGTCGCGGACGCGGCGTTGGGATCCGAACTCGACTTCGTCCGGGTCACCGGTCGGTTCTCCTATGTGTTGACGCTGATCGGTGACGTCAAGCTGTCGCTGAATGCGCGAGCCGGGGTCATCCGCCCGACGCAATCGATAGAGATCCCGCTCGGCGAGCGATTCTTCCTCGGTGGCGCCCGGAGCCATCGCGCATTTAGGGAGAGTGAACTCGGGCCGAAGGATGGGGACGGCGAGTCGATCGGGGGAGAGGCGTTTGCCATCGGTAACGTCGAACTGCGTTTCCCAATTTGGAAATCGTTCTACGGAGCTGCGTTCTTCGACGCCGCGACGCTCACCGACGACGTGGCCGACCTCGGCCGCGAGGGAGACAGTTACGGCGCCGGGGGTGGCTTGATGTGGATGACTCCGATCGGCCCTCTCCGCGGCGACATCGGCTTCAATCTCGATCCGAAGTCTGGTGAGGACCATTGGGTCATCCATGTACTGCTCGGCCACCCGTTCTAGTTTGCCCGTTTTCTTGGGGATCTACGGGACGGGACGCCGGGAGCGGGATCTCTACGGTTACGACGATGGACCAGCGAGTTTCGCCGGTTCGGCTTTTTTTGAGCGTGCCCAGTCACGCCGGCGTCCCTAGCCACGGACGGCCGACCACTCAGCGCTCCCCAATGCGGCGGCTGAAGGACGGTCCGTCACTCCGAGGTCACCTCGGAAAAGTTTCTAGTGGATGCGGGATCCAACTGGGTTCATCGTCTAAACAACGAGTGGGCGTCTACACGGCGCGATCCGCGTACTTTGTCCAGGCAGTGTAATTTGTCCGAACGGTACGACTCATGATCGGCAGTGGAGACGAAGCGAACGGAAGCTGTAACAAACCAAGGCAGGGTTCGAACTAAAGGAGAGCCATGAAGCGCTTGTTCCATCTGGTAGTCGTTGCGGGGTGTTTGACCACAGGTCTCATGTTCGTTGCGGAGCCGACGATTGCGTCGGAGTCGAGCGGATCAAAACGCCCGCTGGATCTTCCGGTGGACAACGCGAAGGCGGAGCGTGACGACGAAGACTCGCCCGAAACTATTCTCTTCTGGGGTTCGGAATACGAAGCAGATGCGTTCTTCATCTGTTTCCCCGCGTTCGACTTCTGAGGCAGCGTCGTTCAATTCGAGCTGGTCAAGCTCGAGATTCGCGACGTGCTCTCCCAACTCACCGGCCGCACCCGCTTCTCGATGGTCGCCTACAATTCGACGACCTACATTTGGTCTTGGAACGCCAAGGCCGCTACAAGCTCGAACCGCGCCTCCGCCACCGCATGGATGGAAGGCCTCCCGGCAATCGAGAGCCACTGCCTGCTCGAAGCCGGACTCGCGACGATTTCCATCGCCAACTCCACCCCCGCCGGCCGTAAGCGCATGATCTTCCTCGGCAACCGCCCGCCGTTCTGCTGGGAGGGTGGCTTCCCCTTCGGTAGTGGTTACCCGGAGCAATGCCTCAGCGAGATCACCGGTGCCAACACCGATAACATTCCGATCGACACGATCTTCTACCCGGAATTCCCGGGCATGGGCGAAGAAGCGTTCTGGATCGAGTTGGCTACGAACAACGAAGGTACGTTCCAGCTCGCGCCTCTGTAGAACACCGCGTTCACTCTCATTGGCGCTCGTGACTCGACCCGCTGGATTCCCAGCGGGTCGTGTGCATCCTAGAGGCCCGGCCGAAGAGTCAGAGCCAGGTGCGCGGTAGTTTCGACGTCACCCGCACCTTGCACTGCCGGACGGACCTAGGCGACTCTCTCCTCGCCTGAGCCGGCTCGACTAGCCAGCGTTGGCCCAACACGAAGAACCCAACCCATGACCGCATTCTCGACGCTACGGGCAATTCCAGCCCTCGCCTCGCTCGTCGGCGCACTGCTCGCTCACTCGGCGGTGCACGGCCAAGAGTTCCCCTCGTACCAGAGCACGTTTCGTGTGAAGTACGAAAGGACCATGACCCGCGGCGACCACAAGCCCATGCGCACCGCTAGTGAAGTGGACGTTCATCTCTTCTCGATCCAGACCGCCAAGGGTCGCCGCGTGATCGCTCACCTCGACGCGCCGGCGGGAACGCTTCCCCTCGACGTCGCTCTCGGCGGCGCCCTCCTTCGTGGCTCGAAGCTCTCGGTCGAAGTCGAGAGCCCGACCGGCCGCTACCTCTCGAAGGTTCTTCCGACCCTGACCTCAGAGCTGATCCCCCGCGATCGCACGGAAGCTTCGAGCGAGGGCACCGAGAAGGTCGTCCTCAAACAATCGGGGATACGCAAACCGGCACCGCTGAGCTACCGGTCCGACACCCACCCGGACGACGCGGCGTGTGTGCTCTACGCGCGATCGCTGACGAGCCCGGTCGAAGTCAAAGTCGGAACGACACCCGTCGTTCTGTCGGAGTACAAGCACGAGGCAAAACTCAACGGCGACGACTTCCGGATTCTCGAGGTGAACGAACTCTTGGTCTCGACGCGCGGAACAGATGCCACAGCGCTCGAAACCCGAATCAAGATCGAAGCGAAGGAGACCGCGTTCGCGCAGATCGAAGATGGGACTGCGCGAGCGATCCTCCAGCAGTTCGACGCGCTGACGCCGATGGTGCGCGCGAGTTTTCCCGGCGGAATGGGAGCGCGCGGCAAGGACGCAAACAAGCAGCTCGACAAGCTCGAAAAATTGATCGCCAAGCATCCGCAGAGTCCGTTGCGCGCTTCGTTCCCTTGGCTCAAAGATCGCCTGCTCGCCGGTTCGATGCAGGGTGCCACCCCGCTCGCAACCTTCGACGGATTGCCGGGGAAGAAAGCGCCGGGGTTCGCGCTCGAAGGTACCGACGGCAAGCACTACGACCTCGACGAGTTGCGCGGCAAAGCGGTGTTGCTGTTCTTTTACACCTACACCTGAACGGCGTGTCGTGCGGAGGCTCCGCACATGAGCACGCTCTTCGAGAAGTACCGAGACCAAGGGTTGGTGGTCCTCGGACTCAACGGCGCCACCCAGTCGGATGAAGACGTCCGCGGGTTCAAACGGTTCGTCGACGCCAAGCACCCGCTTTTGTACGGAGCGTCCCGCGTCGCCGTACAAGGTTACGGCGCAGTCGCGCACCCTTCGGCCGTATGGATCGACAAGAAGGGTGTCATTCGTCATGTGGAGCGCTCTGGCTCGACCTACGCCGAACTCGAGAAGCTAACGTTGCCGCTGCTCAAATAGCCGAGTCCAGCTCTGACGGGGCGAGAATGATCGGTGAGCTTCCACCGACCATTCTCGTCCCGGATACGTTCCGTGGGGCGACGGGTCGCGGTAGGATGTCCGCTGGTACCCTCCCGCTGGGTGCTGCCCGCTCGACGGCCGCGGCGTTTCGGCGGCCGACACTCCCCCACCCGAAGAGAACGTCATGGCTTCCGGTCCTCTCCGTCGTATCGTTGACGAACTTCCCGACGCGCTCCGTGGAATCATCGAACGCGAGACCCCGATCCCCTCGATTGCACAGGGCGCGGCCGCCAAGGTGATCGAATGTCCCGGCTTGGTCCGCGCGGACATCGGCCAGATCTCCGGCCTAGACGCGAGCCTCGAAGTTCTCTACGGCTCTCCGGTCGGACTCGATCGCGCACGTGAACTCGTCGCAGAATCGTGGAACCTGACCTTTGGTCTGCCCGGACGAGACGGTTTCGGCGACGGCCTGAAGAAGGCGAACATCGCAATCACGACAGGCGCGGCGGAGGCGTTGGCCAACGCCCTGCGCGCAACCGCGTCTGGCCACGTGGTCGCGATTCCGTCGGCGCACTGGGAGAACTATCTCAACGGCGTCGAGGCAGCGGGTGGCACCGCGGTGTCCGTCGAGTTCTTCGACGAGCGAGGAGATCTCGACGTCGACGGGCTCCGAACGGCACTCGACTCGGCGGGCGCCAAGGTCCTGCTCGTGAACTTTCCGGCCAACCCGACCGGTGCCGTGCTCTCCCCCGACGAAGCGAAAGCGCTGGCCGATCTCGCGATCGAGCGCGACCTCATTGTCGTGGCCGACGAAGTCTACTCACGACTCCGCTTCGACGGCGTTCCCCCCCAGTCCCTCCTGACGTACGCCCCCGAACATGTCATCAGTATCAGTTCGGCGTCGAAGGAGTACCTGATTCCCGGAGCCCGCGTCGGCTACGCGATCAGCGCTCTACCGGAAGTCACCGACCGGGTGATTCGCAAGCTCGTGCGAACGTCCTCGGGAAGCCCGAACGTGCTCGGACAAGAACGTCTTATCGCCATGCTCGAACAGGACCTCGCCGATCTTCGGCAGGGGCGGGCGCCAACGATTTTCACTCGGGTGCTCGAAGAGATGAAGCGTCGCAAACAAAAGCTCATGAAGGTGCTCACCAAGCACGACTTCCACTCGCGTGGACGCGCGGGGCACGGACCGGAGGGAACGATCTTCCTCATGGTCGGAGTCCCCGCATGGTTCGACGGCGGCGACGACGCCTTCGCTCGCGCCACGCTCGAAGCCGGCTGCGTCAGTTGCGTGCCGGGAAGTGCGTTCGGCATGCCGAACGCCGTGCGCTTCTCGTACGGAGGAATGACCGAAGAGGCAATCGCCCGCCTCGACGACAACCTGACGCGATTCCGCCGCGAGCAGAGCCAGTAGACACCGCACCTCTAGCAAGCTCGACGGCCCTCCCGAGATGCAAGAAACCGGACGCGCGCCGAAGCGCACGTCCGGTGTTTTTCATCCAACACCTCGCGGGGTTGGGTTAGTTTCAAACGGCCCGGGCGTCGGGTTATGGGGCTCGCTACCGTACGAAATTGCCCGGGACCGGAATCTGACGTTGTCGACTTCCCCGATTCAGCGCGAAAGAGTCGCGCCGTTTCGCGTCCGTCGACGGCAATCAATAAGCAGGCGTCAGACCAGTCGACTTCGGGCGAGGCCGAACTCGATAAGTCGCATTGGAGCGGCCCCTTGCACACCGACATGCGACACAACCCGTCATCGACCCCACTGTCCATGTCAGAGAACTAGTCACTGGGAGAGATCTGACGGGGTGTCGTGCGCAACCGTGACGACGTTGCTAGCCAACGACATTCGACCGCGTTAGTCTGACAGGAATCCCGTCTCCTTCGCGTGGGTCACGACGATCGTCCCGCTTTGGGATCTCTGGGATTCGCCCCGCTCTGGGATTCGCCCCGCTCTGGCGCCGCCGAATTGTGCGCCACTCTCTCACAGCTCGAGCAGCTACGGATCGACGTCCCCTTTGGCCAAAGACTCTTTCGACACGCGCTTTCCGGTCGAACCGACCGACACGACACAAACGACCCGCGCAGTGGTGGTCAAAGCGATCCAGCCCGATGACCCCTGCCTCGCTTACCCCGAGGTCGGTCCCTACGACGAAATCGAGTCGTTGGCCGGCACCGCGGGGATCGAAGTCGTAGGCGCGGTCAGCCAGAAGCGCAGCAAGCCGCACCCCGGCACATACGTCGGCAAGGGCAAGGTTCAGGAGCTCAAAGAGTTGGCCGAGGATCTCGAAGCGAGTGTGATCTTGATCGACGACCCGATCAGTCCGTCGCAGGGAAAGAACATCGAGGAAGCGACCGAGCGGCGCGTCATCGACCGGGCCGAGTTGATCATGGACATCTTCGCGACCCGGGCCCGGAGTCATCAGGCGAAGCTGCAAGTCGAGCTGGCGCAACTGCGCTATTCACAGTCGCGATTGACCCGCATGTGGACCCACCTTTCGAGAATGGAAGGTGGAATCGGAATGCGCGGTCCTGGTGAAACTCAGCTCGAGACCGACCGGCGGATCATTCGACGCAAGATCGGATCGCTGAAGTCGAAGCTGAAAGACATCGAACGCCAACACGAAACCCGCAACAAGACTCGGGGCGACGCCTTCAAGGTGGCGCTCGTGGGCTATACGAACGCGGGCAAGTCGACGCTCATGCGACGGCTGACCGAATCTGCCGTCCTCGTGGAGAACCGCTTGTTCTCGACCTTGGATACGAGCACGCGCAAGTGGCACCTCGATACACCCCAGGATGTGATCCTCTCGGATACGGTTGGCTTCATCCGCAAGCTCCCCCACACCTTGGTCGCGTCGTTCCACGCAACGCTGGCGGAAGCCCGCGAAGCGGACTTGATGCTACACATCGTCGACGTGAGCACCGCGCGCTCCGAGAGCGATATCGAAATCGTGTCCAAGACGCTAGAAGCGGTCGAGTGCGAAAACAGCGACACCGTCCTCGTGTTCAACAAGCTCGATCTCGTCGGCGATGACCGACGCATCGATGTGCAACACCTGCTCGCGCGTCACGAAGAGAGCATCGTGGTCAGTGCCGTCGACGGCAGCGGGATCGAACGGCTCGAGCAACTCGTCCTCGGACGCATCCAAGCGCTGGAGACGACGCAAGAGTACGAACTTCCGATCGAACGTGGCGACCTCATCTATCACCTGCGAAAACTCGCGACGGTCGAGGAAGAACGCTACGAGAACAATTCGGTGTGGGTCCGAGCCAAGTTTGGCCCCGACGCTCGCATTCAGTTCGAGCGGCTGTTGGCCAAGATCGAGCGCGGGCAGGAGTAGCCGACTCGACGTCATCGGCGGACACTCGCTGCGTAGTGAGCGGCATCCAACGGTGAGTCCACTCGGAGTCCACGACCACCGTCTGCCGCGACGCTCTTGTCGTAACCGTTTCGATATGCCATAGATAGATCATCGACAGCGTCGCTTCGACAGGCGTCGAGCGATGAGGGGTTGCAGACCGAACGATCCTGGCCCCCAAGTTGCGCCACGGGTTCCTCTCGAACCACTCGCGTCCGACCTCTGTTGAGATCGTGCGTCCAATCAGGGTGAGGAATCTGGATGAGCCATCCGCTGAAGGATCGATCGTTTGTCGCGCTGACCGTGTCGCAGTGCCTCGGCGCGTTCAACGACAACGTCTACCGACAGTTCATCTTGCTACTGGCGGTGGGAGTCACGATCCCATGGCTCCCCGAGGGCATCGATAATCAAGCGGTCGCACTCGCCTGCTTCTCGCTTCCGTTCGTCGTGTTCTCGCTGTTTGCCGGATCCCTGGCCGACAAGTTCTCCAAGCGTTCGATCATCGTGCGAATGAACATCGCCGAAATCGTCGCCATGGTGCTCGGCACGCTCGCCTTCTTGTTGCACGACCTACTCCCAGACCAGAGCGGGGTCAATGCGTCGGTTATCGCCTCCATGTTGGTGCTGTTCTTCATGGGAACGCAGAGCGCGATTTTCGGCCCGTCCAAGTACGGCTCTATCCCCGAAATCGTCGACGAAAAGAACCTGACGCGCGCCAACAGTATTATCAGCATGACGACCAACCTCGGGATCGTCTTCGGGGCAGTGGTGGCCGGCGCCCTGATCACCTTCCTCCACGCGAGCGACACCCCGTTTTACTACTCGGGCGTGTTCTTCATCACAGTAGCGATCCTCGGTTGGTGCGCCTCGCTGTTCATTCACGACCTGCCGCCGGCCGACCCGGGACGGAAGCTCGAGACTAACTTCCTGGCGCTGCCGAAACACGCCCTCGGAGAAGCGAAGTTCCTCGCCAAAGATCGAGATCTCTTCGGCGCAGTGCTCGCCGACGGCTGGTTCTACCTGGTGAGCGCCTCGGCTCTGCCCGTTTTCAATGTCTACGCCATCAACGTGCTGGGCGCCGGCGACCGCGGTGGAACCACGCTCTTCGCCGTCATCGGCATCGGCATCGGCATCGGAAGCTTGATGGCCAGCTGGCTATCTCGTCAGCGACTAGAACTCGGCCTCATGCTCTGGGGTTCGTTCGGCATGTCCGCCGGCTTCCTGTCACTGTTTTTTATCGAAGGGGCAACCGGCGCCAAGATCGCGACGTTCATCGCGGGCCTCTTCGGCGGCCTGTACATCGTCCCGATCATCACCTTCCTGCAGCAACGTCCCAAGAAGAGCGAAAAGGGTCGAGTGCTCGGCGCGACCGAACTCTTCACGTTCCTGTTCATCTTCGCGTCGGCGATCGTGTTCAACTTGCTGTCGATCGGATCGGGCATGCTGGCCGAGCAATTCGGTTGGTTCGCGCCTCAACTCGCCCCGAAAATCATGTGCGCAGCGCTCGGGATCTTGATGTTGCTCGGTCCGATCGCGCTGTGTTGCTACGCGCCGATCTTCGTACAACGGGCAATCCTCGTCGCCATTGGAACGGTCGCGTACCGCATCGAGATCCATGGACAGGAGAACGTTCCGCGTCAAGGAGGCGCGATCCTGGTTCCCAACCACGCTTCCTACGCTGACCCGTTCTTGGTCGCTTACGGGTGCCCACGCGTCCCTCGGTTCATCATGCACCGGTGGTTCCTGAACGTGCCGCTAGTCGGTTGGTTCACACGGCTGATGAACGTGATCCCGATCTCCTCGGAGGATGGCCCGCGCGCCCTAGTCCGCGCCCTCGACGAAGCAGCGAAGAGTGCCAAGGACGGCCACACCGTGTGCATTTTCCCGGAAGGGTCGATCACCAGAACAGGAAACATGCTGCCGTTCTCCAAAGGTGTGGAGAAGATCGCCGTGAAGTCGAACGTTCCGATTGTTCCGGTGTATCTCGATCGTGTGTGGGGAAGCATGTTCAGCTACCAACACAAGAAGTTCTTCTGGAAGAAGCCGCGCGGCGTTCCGTACCGAACCTCGGTCCACTACGGCAAGCCGCTGCCGCCCGGCACGCCGATCGAGGTGGTTCGCGCCGCAGTCCAGGAACTCGGGGCGGAAGCACTCGATCGTCGCAAGGCGCACGGCGAGACTCTCGCCACTCGTTTTCTTCGTTACGCTCGCCGATACCCGCGGCGACTCGCGATGGCGGATCCATCGAAGAAAGAGCTGACGTATCGGAAAGCACTCATCTCGACGTTGGTGCTACGCAAGCTCCTTCAGCACCGCGTCGAGGGGCAAGATAGGGTCGGCGTTCTCCTCCCGAACGGAATCGCGGGGGCCCTCGTCAACGTCGCACTCGCGCTCCTCGGCAAAACGTCGGTGAACTTGAACTACACCGCGGGGCGAGAGTCGTTCGATTCCGCCGTCGAGCAGTGCGGGCTTCGAACGATCATCACATCGCCACGTTTCTTGGAAAAACTGAAGATGGATGCCGACCCTCGGCACGTGCACGTCGAAGACGTTCTCGGCGAAGCGACCGGAGCTGTGAAGTTCCGGGCCGCACTCGTTTCGCTGCTCCCGAGTTTCTTGCTCAAGCGCCTCCCCGGGATCCCCAAGGACCCCGACACGGACGCCACGATCATCTTCTCGAGTGGATCGACCGGATCGCCCAAGGGCGTTCGCCTGACGCACCACAACATCATGTCCAACGTGCGAAGCCTCGCGCAGATCTTCGACCCGGTCAGTGATGATCGAATCATGGGCGTGCTCCCGTTCTTCCATTCGTTCGGCTACACCGCGACGATCTGGCTGCCGTTCCTCACCGGTTTCGGCGCGGTGTACCACCCCAACCCGATCGACGCGAAGACGATCGCCTCGTTGCTCAAGCAGTACCGTCCCACGATCTTCATATCGACTCCGACCTTTTATCAGAGCTACCTGCGGAGATTCGACACGGACGACATGTCCTCGGTCCGGATTGCGGCGTCGGGGGCAGAGAAGCTGAAGAGCTCACTCCTGGAGCAGTGGCGAGAGAAGTTCGGGCACGACATCTTGGAGGGGTACGGCTGCACCGAACTCTCTCCCGCAGTGTCGATCAACATCCCGAACGTGACCGATCGCGACGTCGAGCACATCGGAAGTAAGCGCGGGACCATCGGACATCCCATTCCCGGAGTCGCGGTCAAGGTGGTCGAACCGGAGTCGTACGAGCCACTACCGATCGGCGACGAGGGAATGCTTCTGGTCAAGGGGGCCAACGTCATGGCGGGCTACCTCGGACAACCGGAAATGACGTCCAAGGTGATCATCGATGGCTGGTACGTCACGGGGGATGTCGCTCGACTCGACCGGGACGGTTTTATCGAGATCACGGGAAGGCTATCCCGCTTCAGCAAGATCGGCGGGGAGATGGTCCCACACATCAAGATCGAGGAGGCGGTCCAACGCATTCTCGACGAAGCGACCGCACCCTCGTCCACCGGCAGCGAAAGCAACGCGGCCGAGGCAGCTGTCACGTCCGTGCCCGACCCGGACAAGGGTGAACGGCTAGTCGTGCTGTGCGCAAACGCGAGCCTGCCCCTCGAAGAAATCCACTCGGCACTCCAGACGACCGACCTGCCGAAGTTGTGGCTCCCGCGACGGGACGCATTCTTCGAGATTTCTGATCTTCCAAAGTTGGGCAGCGGAAAGCTGGATCTCAAGTCGATCACGAGACTTGCAGAGGAGCGCGTGTTCAGCAAGTCGGACGGCAAGAAACAGACCTAAGGAAAACCAAACTCAGTTCTTAAGTCGACTGGTGACGAAACCGTGAGCCATCGGTAAAATCATCAGATTCTCGCCAACGTTGGGTCGAGTGCGGGTGACAATATCTGCCCATCACCTTCACTAATAAAACGCGGCTTCAAAATCGCTCGAAGGGTGCCTCCCCCATGTGCATCAATTCTTCCATCGGACGACGTCCGATGGTCTTAGCCCTATTTCTATCGTTTCTCGTCTCACTGGCAATCAATGGCCATTCGTTTGGCCAAACAGACTGTACTCTGACAACCGACTCCAACGGGGGCGGGACGATCACTGTGCAGGGGGCCGAGATGTTCGACTCCGACCTGGAGATCGACATCGGGCCTAACTTGAGCTACGTCCGGCTCGAGAACAGCGAGATGTACATCGAGTACTCGCCATTCGTGAATCCACACGCACAGTTCGCGATTCGATCGCTGGTCGTCAAGGCAGTCGGGCAAGATCAAATGTCCGATTCGGACTTCGACTACCTGGGCGCCGGAGCTGGGATCGGGACGATCGACAGCGCCACCATCACCTACGACGGCGCGGATCGCAAAACGGTTCGCATGATTTGGAATCGTTGGGATGTCGTCAATCAAGTCGCCGACGACACGAAGAAGATCATTCGTGACATCACGATCTTCCCCCACTCGCGCTTTATCAAGACCGACTTCGTCGACCTGCAATGGGCGGTCAATCTCGCCGATCTCGGCCGTCCCGGCGGCGTTTCGAACGGTCTTCACGTCGCCCACGGTGGTGACACTTGGCCACGTGGCTACATCACCCACGACGAGCCCCCCGGAGTGTTCTACAGCCGCTACGTTCCCAACGGCGTTGGCGATCCTGTCGACGGCGGGTCGCTCAACTACAACGATCACTTCATCACCGCGGTCTACAACCCGGCCAACGGGATCGGCTTCGGCCGTGTGATGCCAATCGAGCACACCCACGTGATCAAGCTGCTTCTGCACCCAGGTGCTCGCCGCGGCCTCGAGTTCCAAAACTATCCGTTCCTGCTCGCGCATCCGCCGTTCACCGGCTGGATCTACGTGTTCACCAACGGTGCACCGGAAGCGCTCGATACCGGCCGCGCGCTCGCCGACCAGAACCCGGAAGGGTTCGACTGCGGTCAGGAATTGCAGGTCACCGCGTTGCCGTACACGAACTGGGGATTCACCGGTTGGGGCGGCGACCTGAGCGGACTCGTCAGCCCGGCGCCTCTCGTACTTTCAGGCGACATGGCCGTCACGGCCGACTTCGAGAAAGCGCCCGGATTCCTATCGGAAGACTTCGAGTCGTACTTGCCGGGTGTACAGCCGACGAACTTCGTCGACACCGGAGCCAACAACAGCCTGGTGGAAGATGACTCGCTCTTCGCCACCGAGTCCGACGCCGACGGAACCTACTTCGCGACCAACTCGACCGCGACGAACATCCACTCGACGGTTACCGGCGTGAGTTTCGAGAACGGGTACTACTACACCGGGCGAATGCGAATCACGAGTTCGCAGAGTGGAATTGGACTGACCTTCTTCAGCCAATTTCCCGGCTCGCACGACTACTACCGCCTGCGGCGGTTCAACTCGACCTCGTTCCACCTGACCGCTAGCGGAACCGCGTTCACCGGCGGAACGACAGATACCGGGGTCGTGCCAACCACCAATGAGTGGTACCGATTCACCATTCGAGTCGAAGACACCGGTAGTGAGACCGACATCAAAGCGAGAGTTTGGCGCGACGGAACCGAAGAGCCGAGCTTCTGGCAGGTCGACGCGGTCGACGCCAGCGCGACCCGACTCACCGGCGGCACCGTCGGCTTGTGGTCGTTCACCAGCGGCAGCAAGCACTTCGATGAGCTGATCGTTCGCTCCTTGACGCCCCCGCTCGAGTTCACGTTGACCACAAGCGTCACGGGTCAAGGCAGTGTAGAGCGGACCCCCGATCAACCGTCCTTCGCTTTCGGTGACACCGCCGTCATCGAAGCGGTCCCGGACACTGAATGGCGTTTCACCGGCTGGACCGGCGACATCATTTCGATGCAAAACCCTCTGACCGTAGCCATGGCTGACGATGTTTCGGTCACCGCGACGTTCGAGGAGATCCAGTACTACACGGTGACCACCGCGACCGTAGGCCAAGGGCTCGTCACGTTGGATCCGGACCAGCCGCTGTACGAGACTCGCGAAATCTTGACCGTGGAAGGCGTACCCGCGGGCGGGTGGGCGTTCACAGGTTGGACGGGCGGGCTCACCGGCACGGACAATCCACTGACGTTCGCAGTCACGGGCGACACCGTAGCAACGGCAAACTTCGTCGAACTCACGTCGAGCTACGACGAAAACTTCGAGTCCTACGTCGCCGGCGACAACCCGCCCGACTGGGTCGATACCGGGGCGTTGAACTCCTTGACTCCGACCGATGTGTTCAACGTCCAGAGCGAAGGCGGCAACGAATATTTGCAGACCACCTCGGGACTGACGAACATCCACTCGCACACGACCAGCACCACGGCCCGCGGTAGTGGCTACCAGTTCACGGGTCGTATGCGTATGGGAAGCTCCTCGAGTGGAATCGGAGTGACGTTCTTCAGTCAATTCCCAGACTCGGCGGGGTACTACCGCCTTCGTCGCTACGGGAGCAATAGTTTCCACCTCAGCGCACTCGGCACGATGCTCCAGGGAGACACCGAAACCGGAGTCGTCCCGACGGCGAACGTTTGGTATCAGTTCCGGGTCGAGGTCAAGACCCACGCCGCTCAAACCTCGATTCGCGCTCGCGTGTGGCAACAGGGCGCGGCCGAGCCGACGACGTGGCAAGCCAGCGCGACCGATTCCAGTACCACTCGATTTACCGAAGGAACGATCGGCGTCTGGTCGTACCTCGCCGGCCAAAAGTGCTGGGACGACTTCTCGGTCCTGCCGCTCGACACCGGTCCACCGCCACCCCCCGAGACCTACACTCTGGACGTGCTCACGACGGGCAACGGTAGCGTGACGGTCGATCCGGTCGTCGCTGAGTACGACGCTGGAACGCCGGTTGAATTGACCGCGGTACCCGATCCCGGCTGGTTGTTCGCCGAGTGGCAAGGGTCGACGAGCGGCACCACCAATCCGAAGACGTTCATCATGGTCGCCGACTCGACCATCACGGCTGTGTTCCAAGAGATCGTTCAACACTCGATCACGACCTCGACGGTCGGCATGGGTTCGGTCACCGCCGATCCGGACGTCACTGAACTCGACAGCGGGTCGACAATAACGTTTACCGCGACACCGGACGCCGGTTGGCTGTTCGTCGGTTGGCAAGGCACGCTTTCCGGCACGACGAACCCACTCACGGTGACCGTCGGAGCGGACGTCGTAGCGACCGCCGAGTTCATCGAGATCACTCAACACACGATCGACGTCACGACCGTCGGACAGGGCGTCGTCACGTTCGACCCAGACCTTGCGCTCTACGATCTCTTCACGGACGTTTCACTGACCGCGACCGCTGACGCGGGATGGGTGTTCACCGGCTGGTCGGGCGATCTGACGAGTAACGACAATCCGCTGAACATCAACGTCGAGACCGACCTGGCGCTCACCGCGACGTTCGTCGAACAAACTGGCTACTTCGAAGACTTTCAGAGCTACGCCGCCGGGAGCAATCCAACGGGCTGGCTCGACACCGACGCTCAAAATTCGCTGAGCGAAAACGACTCCCTGTTCTCGGTCTTCCAGAACGGGGCGAACACGTTCCTAGGGACGAATTCGACGGCTGTGAACATCCACTCGCACTACGTGGGTGGTGCGCTACCCGCCGGTGGCTACGAGTTCTCCGGACGAATCCGGATGACCGCGAGTCAGGCCGGCATCGGCGTCACGTTCTTCAGCGACTACCCGAACTCGAACAAGTACTACCGATTGCGCCGCTACTTCGGCAACTCGTTCCACATCACTGCCAATGGGAGTGCCATTTCGGGCGGCAACGTCGACTCGTTCGTCGTGCCGCAAGCGAACCAGTGGTATTCGTTCAGAATCGAGGTCGAGGACACTGGCTTGCAGACGAACATTCGCGGGCGCGTGTGGCTCGACGGAACGGTCGAACCGACGGACTGGCCGATCAACTGCTTCGATAGTTCGCCGAGTCGGCTGACATCCGGAACGATCGGAGTGTGGACGTTCCACACAGGAGCCAAGTGGTTCGACGACTTCGCGGTCGAGCCGATCGATACGTCGCCGCCCCCGCCGCCTCCGACGGATTTGGTGCTGACGGTTTCTGCCGTCGGTGACGGGGTTGTCGACGTCAACCCGGATCTGTTCGAGTACACGCAGGGCGACCTGGTCGATGTGACCGCGACGCCCGATCCAGGGTGGCAGTTCCTCGGCTGGTCCGGCGACGTGTCGAGCAGCGACAATCCATTGACGATCACCATGGTCGGCGATGTTTCCGTCACCGCAAACTTCGGCACGATTCCGACCGGCGCCGACTACGTCGAAGACTTCTCCGGTTACCCGATCGGAGGTAATCCGACGGACTGGCTCGACACCCAAGCGGGTAACAGCTTGCTGCCGGGTGACGACTTCGCCGTCGCCGATTTCGGAGGAAACCCAGCGTTCCATACGCAATCGACGGGAACGAACATCCACTCGCACTACACCGGCGTCTTGCCGGCCGGGGGCTACGAGCTCCGCGGGCGTATGCGAACCGGAGCCAGCAGCTCGGGCATTGGGGTCACCTTCTTCAGCGACTTCCCGAACACCGTTCGCTACTACCGACTGCGACGGTATTTCACGAACTCGTTCCACATCGCCCCGGTCGGCACGTCGGTGGCTGGAACGATCGACTCGGGTGTCGTGCCTTCCACAGGTCCGTGGTATCGGTACGTCGTTCGAGTAGAAGACACCGGAGCACGCACTGAGATTCGTGCAAAGGTGTGGGCCGACGGAACCGGCGAGCCACTCAACTGGCAGATCGACTGTTTCGACGACACTGCCTCTCGATTGACTGACGGCAAGATCGGCGTCTGGGGCTTCCACTCCGGATCGAAGAGTTGGGACGACTTCGAGGTCAGCCCGCTCAACTAGTGATTCCGCCCCGGCCAAGCCTTGACGTGCGACAACGTACGACGAGGTTTGGCCGGGAGTACTGGACCCCGCGCGACTCGGCCGAGAGCAACCGTCCTCGACTCTTTGCCGTCGCTCCGCTCGTCGCAACTCCGTGGGCTCTTGCTTTCGCCGATCGAGCCACCTATAAGCTCGGCTGATCACGCCTGGGTTTCTGCCGAGGCCGCCTCCCCGATCTAGCCAGCGAACGGAGTCCATCCCCCGTGTATCGTCGCGCCCTCGGTATCATCGAAACTCAAGGATTGGTCGGCTCGATCGAAGCCGCCGACGCCATGACCAAGTGTGCCGACGTTTCGCTGCTCGGCCGTGAGGAAATCGGTGGTGGCCTGTTCGCCGTCGGCGTGCGTGGTGACGTCGGCGCGGTTCGCGCCGCGCTGGAGGCCGGGGCACGAGCCGCTCGCGCCGCTGGCGACCTGCGGGGGACGCTGCTGATCCCTCGCCCCCACGACGACGTCGATACGATCCTGCGGGACTTCACGCCCGGTGCAGGCGCACTGGAATCGTACATGACCTCCACGCCCACCCCGTCCGACCTCGACACGATGAATGTGCATCAGCTGCGCTCGCTCGCACGACGGTACGCGGAGCTACCTCTCAAGGGCCGCGAGATCTCAATGGCGACGCGAGACCAACTCCTGGACGTGCTTCGTGAGTACTTGGTCGCCGACGACTCGTAGAGCACCCCTCCGCGAGCTCGGCCGGGTTCGTGAGTTCGCAGCCAGAACCGGAGGATAACCGCGCCGCGTCTTGCCATAATCGGGACCCTCGGCGCACGTACGCCTTTCGAGACCCCGACCGGGAGAGGACAAGTCCGCGTGTTGGACCGCGACCTGGCGTCGATCCAGAACGCTCGTGATCTCCTCGAGCGATCCCGTCGAGCGCAGAAACAATACAAGCGGTGGACGCAGCACGACGTCGACGGCGTAGTGAACGCCATGGCGCGGGCCGCGACGGATCACGCCACCGAACTCGCGGAGTTGGCGGTGCGGGAAACCGGCATGGGCCGAGTCGAGAGCAAGACGGCGAAGAATCTGTTCTGCTCCCGCAACCTGCACGAAGCGTATCGAAACCTGCGGACGTGTGACGTCATACGTGAGGACCACGCGCGCGGGATCACCGAGGTCGCGGTCCCCGTCGGAATCGTCGCCGGAATCATTCCCACCACGAATCCGACTTCGACGACTATCTTCAAGACACTCATCGCGCTCAAGGGTCGAAACTCGATCGTCTTGTCCCCCCACCCGCGAGCGATTCGTTGCATCGAACGAACGGCGGAGATTCTGCGACGCGCCGCCGTTCAGAAGGGCGTGCCGGAAGATCTCATTCTGTGTATGTCGGAACCGACGCTCGAAGGAACGACCGAGCTGATGAGGAATCGACTCACGTCGATGATCGTCGCCACGGGTGGGCCCGGAGTGGTCAAGGCCGCGTACTCCAGTGGCAAGCCGGCGTACGGCGTCGGCCCCGGCAATGGTGCGGCGTTCATTCACCGCAGTGCCGACCTCGACCACGCGGCGCGCTGCCTGGCCAACAGTCAGTCGTTCGACTGGGGCACGATCTGCTCTTCCGAACAGTCTGTCGTCGTCGAGCGCTCGGTTGCGGAAGAGTTCAAGGCGGCGCTGAAGCGAGCGGGCGCGCACCTGGCCAGCCCCGAAGAAACGATCCTGCTCAGACAACTCATCGAGCTGCCACACGGTGGGTTCAACACGGCCATCGTTGGACAGTCACCCGAACGGTTGGCCGAAATGGCCGGATTCCCGGTCGCGCCGGACACTCTGCTACTGGTTGCTCCGGAAGACGGCGTGGGTCCCGACTTCCCGCTCTCGCGTGAAAAACTCGCTCCCATCATTTCGTGGTACGAAGCGGACGACTGGCAGACGGGGTGCGCCAAGTGTATCGAGATCATCACCTACGGTGGTGAGGGACACACCATGGGGCTTCACTGCCGGGACCGAGACGTCGTGCTCGCGTTCAGTCTAGAGAAGCCCGTAGGGCGTCTGATCGTCAACGGTCCGACAACCCAAGGCGCCGTCGGCTACTCGACCCACTTGGATCCGTCGATGACGCTCGGGTGCGGGACTATGGGCGGGAACATCACGACCGACAACATCGGTCCGCGGCATTTGATCAACATCAAGAGAGTCGCGTACCCGAGAGCGTCGTACTTCGAAGAGGTCGGGCTTCCGTTCGACCCGGCGAACGCGCCGACGAACGCGCCGACGAACACACCGACAAAGCCCGTCTCGGACCACGTCTCGCCGCCACCGAGCAACTCTCCGATGTCGGTCAACAACGACATGATTCAGCGAGCGATGACCGGCGCACGCCTACCGGCCAGCCGAAAACTCTACTCGACACGTGATACCGAGACATGATACCGAGACGTGACACCAACAACGTAGCCCAGCTTGATTGAACCGCCGCGAGGCATTCAGGATCCCAGCAAAGGAACGATTCGAACATGGAACAGAACACTCCCCAAACGGCACTCGGAATGATCGAGACGCGGGGGCTCGTCGCTTCGATCGAAGCGGCCGACGCGATGGTCAAGGCGGCACGGGTTCAGTTGATCGGCAAAGAGAAGATCGGCGGCGGGTACGTCACGGTCATGGTTCGAGGCGAAGTCGGGGCCGTGAAGGCAGCGACGGACGCAGGCGCGACAGCCGCCAAGCGAGTCGGCGACCTTGTCAGCGTTCACGTCATTCCGAGACCGCACGACTATGTCGAGAGTATCCTTCCCGTCCCCGGCGCATGAACACGGTTTGACCCATGATCGATCTTCGCACATTCACATACCTCGACGTCATGCAGCCTCAGTTCGCGTCGTACTTAGCGACGGTTTCGAAGGGCTACCTGCCGGTTGCCCGCCAAGCGTCTCTGTTCGTCGAGATCGCTCCCGGCATCGAGATCAACCGCCTGACCGACGTGGCCCTCAAGGCGACGAGCGTTCAACCCGGCGTACAGGTCGTCGAGCGTGCTTTCGGGCTACTCGAAGTGCACGGCTTCGACCAAGGTGAGGTCCGGGAGGCAGGCGATGCAATACTCGCCAACATCGAACTCAAGGCGGAAGACCGCCTCGCCCCGCGCGTGGTGTCGACTCAAATCATCACGAACGTCTCGGACTACCAAACCATGATGCTCAACCGCGTCCGCTACGGTCAGATGATCCTCGGCGGGCAAACGCTGTACATCATGGAAGTACATCCCGCCGGCTATGCTGTCCTCGCCGCCAACGAAGCGGAAAAGGCGGCACCGATACAGCTCGTGGACATGCGGTTCTTCGGGGCGTTCGGTCGGCTCTACCTCGGTGGCTCGGAGGCGGAAATCCGTGAGGCTGCCAACGCAGCGCTCGCGGCCCTCGAGTCTGTCAACGGTCGTGAGAACCCGGCGTGATCGGGCCGCAGTATCCATCCTCCCCGATCGAGTCACGAGTACCGCTCGACACGCTCGGGGTCCTCGAACTGTCGTCGATCGCACAAGGCGTACTCGCGCTCGATGCGATGCTGAAAGAGTCTCCGATTCGTGTCGCTGATGCACGCGCCGCGAGTCCGGGAAAGTATCTCATCCTGATCGTTGGTGAAGTCGACGAAGTTTCTCGCGCCCTCTCGGTCGGTATCGAGACTGCGGGTGAGCACGCCTTGGATGACTTGCTACTTCCGCAAACTCACGAAGAGCTTCGCAACTTTCTTACGGCGGGTGACAGTGATCGCCCCACGAAGAGTGCACCAACCACGCGGTGGTCGGAATACTCCGCGGAAGACCTCCCCGCTCTCGGTATCATCGAGACCTACGGCGCCCCTTCCTTGTTGGGTGCGGTCGACACGGCACTCAAGACCGCCGAGACGCGCTTGATCGACCTGCACCTCTTGGCTGGAATCGGCGGCAAGGCGACCGCGATCCTTGCCGGCGACTTGGAGAGCGTGCGCGTCGGCGTGGAAGCGGGTGCCTGCCACGCGCTCGACCGAAAGGCATTGGCCAATCAAGTCGTCGTCCCGCGTCCAGACCCAGCCATGGCAGCGCTTCTAACTCGCAAGAGAGCCAGTACTTGATGAACAACCGCGAGTCCACGCCGGGAGATAGCCAGGATCGGGGAACTTCGTCCCCCGAGGCCGGTCGACCGGCGCGCTCCGCCTTGGAAGGGTCTGCTCCGGAAGGGTCTGCTGACCCGAAAAAGTCGGGCGAGGACCTCGTGGAGGTGAAGAACGTCGATCTCTCCGACGACGATACGGCCGAGCTAGATACGGATGGGATCGTCGATCCCGATCGAGAGATCGTCGTTCGTGCAGCGGGGGGAGAGGAGTCGGCATTCGAGATCTTGGTCACGCGACATCAGAACAGGATCTACACGCGAATCTACTTCATGGTCTTCGATCGGTTCTTAGCCGAAGACTTGACTCAAGAGGCGTTCCTTCGCGCGTACATGGGGCTCGAGGGCTTTCGGTTTGAAGCAAAGTTCAAAACGTGGCTGACTCGAATTGCGACGAACGTCACGCTGCATCATTTCGAACGGCGACGAGCACAGAAGCGTTCGGGCAAGACGATCTCGATCGATGCGTCTCGCGATCGGTCCGATTCCGGAACCCCGATGGAAATCCCGGATAGCAGCTACCTCCCGGAGGAGTGGGCGATCCGTAACGAGCGGCAACAAGCAATCGTCAAGGCGGTCGCGGAACTACCGGAAGACTTTCGAGCAGCACTCGCGTTGCGGGAGTTGAATCACCAGAGCTACCAGGAGATCGCAGAGAGCTTGGGCCTGCCGATCGGTACCGTGAAGTCGAAGATCTTCCGCGCGCGACAGATACTGCAAGACAAGCTGAAAGACATCCTTTGAACGACACGGACACCCTTTGAACGGCCCGAACGGCGACCTCGCAGGTGAGCGACCGAGCGCCTCATCTCTGCAGCTGTATCTCGACGGCGAAGGTCCGACGTTCCTTCGGGAAGAAGTCGCGCAGTGGATCGAACACTGCCCCGAAACTCGTGCCGAGTTCGAACGCTTGCAAGCCATCAGCCTGGGGATTCGTGATCTACCGGATCTCACCGCCCCGCCGAGTTTGCGCGAGGGGATCATGGCGCGCATCGCCGACCAAACCCGTGAATCAGCCCCGCCGATTCCTGCGAACGCGGTTCCCATGCCGGCCCCGGCAAGTCGCTGGACGGCCTCGCTCGCAGCCAGCTTCCTACTCGTTCTCATGGTCGGTGTCTGGTGGTACCTCGATCGGCTGAATTCGGGTGACGATCAGGTCGCGTCACTCAACACCGCGAACCAGTCGACCACGGAAAGCGAAACGTCGTACTCCGAGCTTGGCGACAACCGAGATCCAAAGCCAAGTGCGAAGGAGCAGCCGGACCGTCCTGCTGGCAACGTCGCCAGCCCGGGGGCGTACCGCAACTCCGACGCGGTGGTCGGACAAGCCGACTCTCCGACGAAGAGTGAGAAGGATCACGCCGACGCGCTATCCGTCCAGCCGAGTGTCGTCAAGGTCGGTAAGCCGTCGCCCCTTCCCCGCGACGGGGTTCGAACGATTGTCTACACCGTGACCGCGGCCGAGGACGACGTCGCAACCCAAGCCAAGGTCCGCGAACTCTTGGACCGTGTCGCCCGCACTGCACAACAGAAACCGATTCCCGGTGAAGCGACTTCGGCATCTCCACGCCTCGCCGATACCGGCGGCGTCGCAGTCCGTCAATACGATCGAGAGCGAGACACCCCGCACGCGTTCCTCGAGATGAAGATCGAAGTGCCGGCCGCCCTTCCGACGCTCGAAGCGCTGACGTTGCTCGAGTCGATCGCGCTAAGCACCCCCGAGCGCGACGGTGACATAGCCACCTCGCTCTCGAACTCTGCCACCGCTCCCGACGGAGCCGCGGAGTCCACGACGCGCAACGGACTGGCGAAGAAGAAGTCGACCGAGACTGTGCGCGCTCGCAGCACTACCGCAACCTCGACTGGGGC
>JAJFFE010000092.1 GCA_021776775.1 Planctomycetota bacterium
AGCTTCCGGCGGCCAGCACGCCCGGCGAAACTCGAAGTATGAGCAATACGACTGCGTTTCGCCGGGCGCACTGACCTTGAAATCGCGACCTCTCGCATCAACAGCACTTTTCGGCCGCACCTCTAGCCCGGACTATTCATCAGGCGGAGTCGTTATGCGCCCGAAAGGGCGCCAATCGTACCGAGCGCGGACAGCGGAGGACAATCGAGGGATGATCAACGGACCACAGGCTGCGATTTCCGTGAAGATCCAGGCACGACGCCGCAGTCGACCTAGGGGTCTTCAAGAAGGAGTAACGCAGAGATTCGCGGGAAGCGCAGCCTGCGCGGCTTCGCCTGATGAATAGTCCGGGCTAGGGCGGACAAACGAGCTTGCTGGGAACGAAACTAAAAAACCGAGGCCGGCACAACGAATGGGGTCTGTTATGGCTGCTCCCGTCAAGGCCTGACCAAATTCACAGTCCACCGCTTGCCGACCTCGGATTACGGCCCTCGGTTCGAGGGTTATTTCTCGAGACGACTGTTTCTCTTGCTCGTCCTCCAAGCAGCTGTTTCGCGAACAGAGCCCAAAGGGAATTGCCGTCATGTACGAATGCGATTGCTTGCCACCGATAGCGGTGAGCAAAGAATGGCGGAGAGGGCGGGATTCGAACCCGCGGTACCGTGAAGTACACACGCTTTCCAAGCGTGCTCCTTAGGCCGCTCGGACACCTCTCCGTCGGCGTAACATGGTCGGCAGACGTGCCGGGAATCGTCGAGTGAGCCGGCTGTCGCCGGAAGACGTCCGGGGACGCCCCTTTGACAACTCGAAAGAAATGGCGGAGAGGGGGGGATTCGAACCCCCGGTACCGTGAGGTACACCGGTTTTCGAAACCGGCACGTTCGGCCGCTCCGTCACCTCTCCACACTTATCGCTCGCTCGACGACGTCGACTCCCGACGTCGTTTTCTGTCTCACGCGACGTGCTGATCACGGTCGATCTCCAACCGTGGACTGCGCGCGTTGAGACGTCGTCTCGATTTCAAAGATCGTTCCGGTCAGCGTCCGCGTCGTTCTCGAAAGAACTGACTCAGAATCTCACCGCACTCCTCACCGAGGAGTCCTGCTTCCCAGGCCACATCGTGATTGAACAGCCCAGGGTGCCACAGCCGGACGACGGAATCCACCGCACCGGCCTTGAGGTCTCTCGCTCCGTAGAGCACGCGCGGAACGCGTGCCTGCAAGATGGCCCCTGCGCACATGGCACACGGTTCCAAAGTGCTGTAGAGCGTTGTCGACTCCAGTCGCCACGCGCCCAACGCTTCGGACGCTTGGCCGATGGCCAACATCTCGGCGTGCGCCGTTGCGTCGCGGAGGCTTTCTTTCTGATTGTGAGCCCGAGCGATGATCCCCAAGTCTGGGTGAACGATGATCACACCGACAGGGACTTCACCGTCGCGGGCTGCGGCCTCGGCTTCCGCCAACGCCATTCTCATGTATCGGGAGTCGGGATTGTCTTCGAGCCAGGAAAAGCTCACAGCCGCTGCTCTCCTCCGGCTCGACATTCACAGATGCACCGTCGTCGGTGAAGCGGTGAACCCGAACGAGGCGTCTAGCTCAGCGCCGAAGGTGCACTCTGCAACGACGACCTCAAGTGCAACGACCTCAAGCCAGATTGCCGACAGCAAGAGAAGAAAAAAATGCGCCCGGCAGGATTCGAACCTGCAACCTACGGTTTCGTAGACCGGCACTCTATCCATTGAGCTACGGGCGCAACGAGGCTCGGGAAGGTATCTTCGTGCATCGGGGTTGTCAAGGCGGTATTGAGCGCGGTTATGGCGCCTCGAAACTTAGCACGGACAAGGCGTTACTCCTCGGTTCGCCCGTCGACGTCGTCGCCGTCCGCCGAAGTTTCCGTCGAGTCGGGGTCACTCTCGTCGCCGGAGACGTCCAACGAGGCGCCGTCCGTGTCGGGCGCACCGTCTAAGGACGACTCTGCCGTTGCGTCGTCAGAGCTCGAATCCAGGGGTTCGGAAGCGGCCGGCTCCTCAGCGCTGCCGTGGTCTTCAGCACTGCCGTGTTCTGCAGCCAGTTCGTGTTCATCAGCCGGCTCGTGATCTTCAACCGGTCCGGGTTCCACTGCCGAGACTTCTTCGGCCACGACCACACCGGACGAAGAGCCGAGCTCGAGAAACGCGGACGGATCGGGCAATTCCCCGAGGCTGTTCAGACCGAACTGATCGAGAAATTCATCGGTCGTCGCGTACAAGAGCGCGCGCCCGATCGCTTCGTCGCGCCCGGCCACTCCGACGAGGTTCCACTCCATGAGGTTCTTGACGATCGTCCCGCTCTGCACTCCGCGAATCGAATCGAGATCGGCACGACGGATGGGCTGCCGGTACGCGATGATCGCCAAGGTCTCGAACGCTGCTTTGGACAAGCGAATCCGCTTACGTTCTCCCCTCAGCCGCGCGACGAAGGGCGCTAACTCCGGTCGCGTCAACAGCCGGTAGCCGCCGGCGTCTTGAATCAAGCTGTAGCCGCGCTTTTCGTCCGTCGCAAGGTCACCCTCGAGCGCCAAGAGTTGAGCCTCGATTTCCGCCTTCGGCGCCTCTTTCAACATTCGATTGAGACGCCGCAACGACAGCGGATCCGAACTCGCGAACAGCAAGGACTCGAGCACTTGACGCAGTCGCACCCCTTCGAGCCCCTCGGGTTCGTCGGAGTCAGCCGACGCTTCGGGCACTTCGGCGGACGCTGCGGCGGACGAATCGTCGGCTGCACTCGCTGCTTCCTCGTCGACGACGCTCGGGTCGACCGTGTCGGTCTCGGGCGCAACTTCGTGAGAGTCGGACAAGTCCGGTGCGTCGATCACGGTCGCATCAGCGGCCAATACCACCTCGGCATCGGCGTCGACCTCGGCCACGGAAGCCCCGTTGGTCGCCGGCTCCGCCTTCGACTTCTTGTTGCGAGCCTTCTTCTTACGGCCCTTTGACTTCTTCTTCGCAGACGGCGGCTGGTCGGACTCCGACCCCTTGGACGTAGCCGTGCCGCCCCCTTCGCCAGTCGTCACTTCTTCTTCGGACACCCGTGCAACCCTCTTCCAACTGACGTTTCTCATCGGACGAAATACGAAATCCAGCGCGGAATCATGACGGCGAGCGCCCTGGCCATCGCTCGGTCAATCTTGGCCGCGTTTCCACCGATCGTCACCGAAAACCGTGGCCGCGATCCGCGACCTGAGTAATTGTTCGACGGCCGAAATTTCGGCGTCGGTGGCGGGAGTCTCGTACAGCTGACCACGAATCTCGTCTCGGACTTCAGCCAGCGCTCGTGCGGGGATTTTGCGCTCGACGCGAAAGATGTGAAAGCCGTAATCGGCTTCCCGGATCGGTTCTGAGGTTTCTCCAACCTCGAGAGCGAAGATCACGCGCCCCAATTCCGGGTCCATCGGGGTCGTCTTCGAAATCAAGCCCATGTCCCCCCCGCGGGGAGCCGTCTCCGGGTGCGCCGACAACTCCCGCGCCAGCGCCCCGAAGTCTTCGCCGTTGGCCAGTCGCACCAAGACCTTGTCCGCTTCTCGACGGACCCGGGCCACGGCGGACTCGGACGGACTCCCCGCCACCCCGAACGGCAGCGCAATGTGACGGACGGAAATCCGGTCGCTGGCGTATGTCCTCGCGTACACCTGCTGAATCTGCTGCTCACCGATCTTTCGCTGCGGAACAACGACCTTCTCCAAGAGCAACGCATTTCGTAGCTCGAGCCGCAATTCTTCGGCGACATCACCGCGATCGAGACCGACTTGAGCGAGACGCCGATCCAGCTCCGCCGTCGCCTGAGACAGCTCTTGTTGCACAGCCCGCTCGACCTCGTCCGGCGTAACACCCACCCCGAGGCGCTCCGCTTCGATCTCGAAGAGCGCCTCGCGGATCAAGCCGAGCAACGCCCGCTTTCCGTAGTACCGGTCGAGGATTCGCCGCTCCAGATCGCTACGTCGAATCGTTCGATCCCCGACAATCGCGAGAACCGGATCCGGCTCTTTGCCACTTCGCTCCGGCATGACGCACCCCGCAAGAGCCACCGCCGCGACCAGAGAGATCACCACAAAGCGGAATCGGGTTGGCGTCTGGCGGCGAACTTTCGTGCCGGACGGGCCGAGGTTCACTTCACAACCGTTGTTCATGCTTCTGTGCTCTCCTCATAGCTCCGAAGGATCGAGATCAGCTGCGAGGTCGACAGGATTCCGAGTTCGAGCATGTGCAGACCTATCAACTTGTGCTCGCCGCCCTCCTGACTCTCTCGCATTTGACGGTCGAGAGCGCGCTGGACGTCGGACTCGGTGGCGAAGCCGAGTCGGACCGCGACCGCACCGAAACGTTGCGCCTTGTCGCTGTCGGCGGGATCCGTGCGAACCAGCGTGAAGCCTGACGGATGGCGACGGTGCCACGCCCAGGCCGTGCGAAGAATCGTCTCGCGATCGGAGAACTGTGGCTCCCAACCCAACAGATCTTGGGCAGGGTCAGGATCTCCGATCACACTGGCCGGGGTGCCGGGCTCCGCGGTCAGCATGGTCGTCTGGATCTCGAGATCGTCGACCACGCCTCGCGACTCGGCAACAATTTCTCGCTCGCTCAACCCCAGTCCCGTCGCCACGTCAATCGCGCGCCCCGCCAACTCCGCGCCGGACCGGGTCGACTCCAAGGCGTCAATCGCGAGCAAATGGGCGCGAGCGACATCCGTCACGTGAACGTAGTCACGAACCGCCGAACGATCAGGCGTGTCAAATCCGTCACCACGGAACGTAACGGGACCGCCGAGTCCAAGCGCCGAGCGGAACAACCGCGGAACCAAGTGGCTCTCCGGCCGATGATCTTCGCCGATGTCTCCGGCCAAATCGGCTCCGGCGACGGCGAACATGCGCAACGCGACGAATCGCAGCGCGTGGCTTTGCGCCAAACGACTCAAGAGTTCTTCCGCGCTGCGGTGAGCGAATCCCAAATCCGACGAAGGATTGGCGGTTACCGCCGCCGAAGAGCCGTAGACCAATCGCTCTACGGCCGCATCGGTCATCGCCCGAGCAAGGTTCAACGTTCCCCCGACGATGGTCTGCATCGACGCCGCGGTGCGGTCACGCGTTTCGTGAGCGGAGTGAGACGAGGCGAGGTGGATCACCGCCGAGAATCGGAAGTTCTCGAACAGAGCTCGCAGCGCCTTCGGCTCACGGATGTCGCCGCTGACTTGCTCGACCCCGTCCACCGCATCCGCGTGGCCCGTCGAATAGTTGTCGAACACGACGACCTCGTGCCCGACGCGCCGACACTCTCGAACCACGTGACTGCCGACGTAACCGGCTCCTCCGGCGACAAGAATCCTCAACGGGCGACTCCTCCGGGGCGAACGGGTGACCTGAAAAATTCGCCCGTACTACCGTTGTTGCGAGTTCTCGAACTCGTTACCTATGCATGTTCAGACACGCGTGTGGCTCGGACCGACTCCGAACCACGCCACGACAAACCCTAACGTCCTTCGCAACAAAACGCTTTGTCCATCACCTCGGTTTTGCGGTCCGGTCAGCTCTGATCGACGTGGCCGGGGGCGGACCTTGCCGGGCGGCGGCGGAAAGAGAGCACTCAATGAGTCGATTCGAAGGACGAGCTCACGACGCAATTCGACCGGTCGAGGTGGTACGGGGATTCGTCGACGGGCGGCCGAACAGCGTGCTGTATTCATCGGGTCAGACCCGCGTCATCTGTGTGGCGACGTTTGCCGACGACACGCCGTCGTGGCTCGGGGACGGACGCGGTTGGTTGACCGCCGAGTACTCTCTGCTCCCGTATTCGACCATGCCAAGGAACAACCGTGCGCGTGGCAAAGCGGATGGTCGAACCACAGAAATTCAACGGCTCATCGGACGATCACTGCGGGCGAGCCTCGACCTGTCGGCTATGCCGGGACGTGCCATTCAAGTCGACTGTGATGTGTTGCTCGCCGACGGTGGAACCCGCACCGCGTCGATCTGCGGCGCCAGCCTCGCGCTGGATGGGCTGATCACCGATGCGCTCAAGGCGGGTTTCATCAAGAAGGATCCACGGATTGCACGCTTGCTTGCCATCAGCTGCGGCCTCGTCGGAGACGAACTGTACCTCGACCTCGACTACGAAGAAGACTCGAGGGCTGCCATCGATATCAATGTGGTCGGCACGACGGACGACACGATTGTCGAAATCCAGGGAACGTCGGAGAGCCACCCGCTCCCGCGCAAGCGCTGGACCGAATTGGTCGATCTCGCCATGAACGGCATTCAGCAAGTCGCGGGCGGCCTCGAAGGTGCGTGAAGGCGAAGGCTCAGCGCCGGGGTCGAGCCGCTCGCCCCACCCAACCGGTCCCGAGATCGACGCTGACTCGGTCGCGCATGTCACTCCACGAGGTGCGCCATTGATCGGCGGACCGTGAGTTCAGCCCGAGAAGCCGACTCAACGTACGATCGATCCGTCGAGACCACTCGCGCTGCGTTTCCATGACGTCGATCATCGGATCGATCGCCGAGCGGTGAGGGAAGTTCTCGACGAAGCCGAGCAGACGGCCGAGGTGGTGCGCGTCGACCTCGTCGACGGGACGCGCTGCACCGTCACCCGTCGCACCGTCACCCGTCGCACCGTCTCCACGGGCGCCCACCCGCCCCCCGGCCACGGCACGCCCGAGATCCCGTGCCACCCACAGGCCAACTTCTCCGCGGCCGTACCGCCCGAGAAGCGCAGTGAACCCATCGATGCACGCCGGTACCGACTCGTTGAGCCACGCGCGGTACAGCGGCGCGGCCCCAGCTGCGAAGCCAAAGTTGGAGAGCACGTCGCCGCACATCAGTCGCTCGACCGGACTCTTGTCGGACAGCTTGGCGATCAGCGTCGGAATCAAACGGTCGTCGTTGACTTTGATGAGTTGCAGCCGAGCGTTCTCGCGGATGAACTTGTTCTCGTGGTGCACGTCGCCAAGCAGGGTCAAGAACTCAGAGACCGCCTCGCCGACCCGGATCCGGTCGACCTCGACCGGTGTGTGCCATGATCCGCGAAACCGGACCAACCCCTGACCCTTGAGCTCGGATCGCCGCACCCAACGATTCTTGTGGAGGACGAACCCCAGCTGCTGACGCGCTCCTTCGTGATGGGGATCGATCTTCAGTATCAGGCGGTACACGGCCAGGGCACTCTTACGAAGCCCCTTGACCTCCGCCCACGCGGCGAGTTCGATCAGGGCGCGTCGATCCTCCTTGGCAATCGCGTTCAGCCGGCGACGTAGCTCGTCGATCGGCGCCTCACCCGAGACCCGCTTTGCAACGTCGTCTCGTCGGAGAGTGACCACGTTGCCTTCGTCGATCGTGATTCGATACTGTCCGGAACCCAGCTCTTCGACTCGTCCTTCGAGACGATTGCCGTTCTTCAGGATCAGCACGTCGGCCGCGACCGGTGGGCAGAGAAGCATCCCCACGAGGAGTGCGAGAGGGAGCCAGATGAAGCGAGCAAGCCTCGCCGTGAACGGCCGCGATGTAGGATTCGACCGTGAAGTCAGGTGTCGACGTTCGTACAATCCGTCACCTTTACATGGGAGCAACCGCACGAAGAGGGAGCGTCGCTCGTGAACCGGACACCGATCGTAGTGGCCAGTGGTAACTCGGGCAAGCTCGTGGAGATTAGGGCCGCGTTGAGCGGCTTTGACGTTCGATCTCCCGAAGAGGTCGCAACCGAACTCGCCCGTCGTGGGGCCACCGCCACGATTCCCGATCCGGACGAGATTGGGACGAGCTACCTCGCCAATGCACAGATCAAGGCGGCGGCCTTCGCACGCTGGAGCGGACTCTTGGCACTCGCGGACGATTCAGGTCTTGAGGTCGACGCCCTCGATCGTCGCCCCGGCCTGCACACCGCACGGTACGCCGGTCCGAACTGCACCCCCCAGGACAACATCGACTTGATGCTCGCAGAGATGCGTGAGATCAAGGAACGCGGGGCCCGATTCGTCTGCTGCCTCGTCCTCTGCCGGGGCGACGAGGTGATCGCGCACGTCGAAGGGGAGTGCCGAGGCTCGATCACCGAGAAAGTCGTCGGATCCGGCGGATTCGGCTACGACCCGATTTTTCGTCCGAACGGGGAGAGCCGCACGTTTGCAGAGATGGAGACGGCAGAAAAGAAGCGATTCAGCCACCGCGGCCACGCACTCGAACGGATGAAACAGGAGCTAGCAACTCGAGAGTGGTCGGATTAAGGAACACAAGAACGCGCGGTTGGAGTTCTCGGGTGACCTTCCGCACCCCCGAGGTTCTGGTACAATCTGGCCCCGCCCTACCTCGAGCCCGCTCACGTCGTTGAGAGATTATCGATGAACTCCCAGACCAAGTCGGAGCGTCCCGAGCGTCCCGAGCGTTCCAGCAAGTCCGACTCGGACGACTCGGATTCCAAAAAGAAGAAGACTCCCAAGGGCCCCTGGCAAACCTTTCGGGAGAACGTCGAAGCCATTGTCGTCGCCGTCATTCTGGCGCTGATCATTCGACACTTCTCGCTGGAGGCGTTCGAGATTCCGACCGGATCGATGGCGCCCGGATTGAACGGCGTCCACGTCGAATCGACCTGCCCGAACTGCGGCACCGTCTCCGACGTCGGGATCCAGACCGACTCACAGACCGGCAAGATCGCGGCACCCTTCAGCGAAGGGCTCGTCTACAGCGGCGTGGGTCCCCAGGGAGAGGTCATCGAAGACCGTCCGGGCAAACTGGGTGTCTCGGTCAGACATCCCAAGGGTGGCCACATCGACTCCGATCCGGCTGGCTTCCGGCGGGCGTACGCATCGCAGTTCGAGGCGTGGTGCCCTCACTGCCAACTGGCCTACACAGAGGTGTTCGAGTCGAGCGACTGCGTGGGCGGCCACAAGATTCTCGTCAACAAGTTCGTCTACTTCATGCGAGAGCCGCGACGGTGGGAAGTCATCGTCTTCAAGTTCAACCGCCAACGAAACTACATCAAGCGACTCGTCGCCCTTCCGGGTGAGTCCATTCAAGTCGTCAACGGTGACCTCTGGATCGACGGCAAAGTCGAGCGCAAGCCGGAGTGGGCCCAGGACGAGATGTGGTTCTCGGTCAGTGATACCGACCTGACCGAGTTGGGCTTCGTGACTCGCGATCGCTGGAAGGCGTCCGATCCCAAAGTCTGGGAGCCAGGCCAGGACGGCAGCGCCTACATGTTCCGTTCTCTCGAGGGCGCGGGCACGTTGACGTACCAACGTGAAATCACCAACCGGTACGCGTACAACGCGCAGGCGAATAGTCGTGTTTGGGGCGGGAGCAACGGGACTCGTCGGGACCCCCCGCACAGCGGGCGCGACACCGACTGGTGGGTACGAGACCTGAAAGTATCGGCTGACGTCGTAGTCGTCGGCGAACGAGGTACCTTCGAACTTCGGATCCAGAACGGCAAGAACACGTACCGATGCCGAATACCAGCCGGCACTGGCCAACCCGCCCACCCTCTAGAATTCTGGGTCGACAACTTCGCACTGCGAGACACGCTCGATGAAGACGCCCCCAAGTCAGAGTGGAGTCAACGCCTCGGGCAGTTCTACGAAGATCCAGAAACGAAAAAGGGTAGCGCCGCACGGTTGGTCCAGAACGTGGAGCACCTCTTGGAATTCTACCTCGCCGATCGCCAGCTGGTACTGCGGATCGACGGCGAAACGGTGGCGACTCTCCCTTTCGAAGAGACAGGGATTCACCGAGTCGGCTCGGCGGCCAAGGGGACGGTCGCGGTGCACGTCGAGGGAATCTCCGGTCACGTCAGGCGGCTGCAAGTGCACCGAGACATCCACTACACAACGTACGGCCGGTACAACTATGCCACCGTGCGCGCCCACCAACTCAACGACGATGAATACTTCGCCATGGGCGACAACAGCCCCTCTAGTTTGGACTCGAGGGCTTGGGGCGCCGTGGCCAAAGAGAACATGCTCGGACGTGCGCTCGCCGTTTTCTGGCCCGCGTTACCGTGGCGATTCGAAGTGGGGTTCATACGCTAATGTTGCAGGCGAAGAACCTATGCAAGTCGTACGGGAATCGACGCGTCGTCGACCATGTGAGTTTCTCCGTCGAACAGGGTCAGATCATCGGCTTGCTCGGCAAGAACGGCGCCGGCAAGACGACGACGTTTCGAATGACGATGGGCATGATTCACGCCGACGAAGGACAAGTCTTCTTCGGCGGAGAAGAGATCTCAGCGTTACCGATGTACATGCGGTCTCGTCGAGGAATGGGCTACCTCCCACAGGAAACCTCAGTGTTCCGTGGGCTCAGTGTCCGTGAGAATCTGATCGCTATCCTCGAAACGCAACCTCTCTCGCGGGCGGAGCAGACCCACCGCCTTGAAGAACTCATCGAAGAGTTCGGCCTAGAACGTGTGGTCGATTCGAACGCGTCTGTTCTTTCAGGTGGCGAGAAGCGACGCTTAGAAGTCGCACGCGCCTTGATCACCAATCCCAAACTCATCTTGCTGGACGAACCGTTCTCAGGCGTCGACCCGATCGCGGTTTCGGACTTGCAGGAGATCATCCTGCATCTGAAAGCGAAAGGAATTGGCGTCCTATTGACGGACCATAACGTGCGCGAAACTTTGAACACGACCGACGAGTCCTTCATCATTTACGACGGTCGGATCATCGCTCACGGAAGCAAAGACGAGATTCTCCAGGACCCCAACGCACGCCGATACTATCTCGGCGATAAGTTCGAGATGTGAGAACGCCGTGGCTGGAAACTCCGACAACACTAAGACTCAAAAACCTGGGGACGGGTTCTTCATGCTGATGGCGGCCTGGCTGGTGCCGGGACTCGGCCATCTCATGTACGGCAAGAAGCAACTGGGAACGATTCTTCTCGTGCTGATTGCGGGAATCTTCGTCGTCGGGCTCGTTATGTCCGACTTCTCAGCCGTCTCGAGAGACTTGAATCCGTATTCCTTCTTCGCTCAGATTGGAATCGGCGGCGGCACGCTCCCGTTGCTATGGCTCGATCCGGGTTCGAAGTTCGTATTGAGCGGGCACGCTCAGACCGAAACGTTCTCGACGGTTCCGTTCATGACCGACACGGGGGTGTTGTTCTGCAACATCGCCGGCCTCCTGAACATTCTCGTCGTGCTCGATATCGCTGACCGTCTGCGCGGCGGGAAGGTCCAGATCGCATGACTACTCAGATCGCCTTGTTCCTGTTGATCTCGACTGTCGTCGGCATCGTCAACCTGCTGATCTCCCAGCCACTTGAACGTCCCTTCGTGCGAGAGTTCATTTCGTTCGTATGGGTGGTGATTGGCGGCATCGTCGGCTTCACCGCAGCGATCGTGATCGTCTCCGCCCTCTTTCAGTAGAGGCACATCGCGAGAACCCCAGGAACAACTGCGACCGGGGTTCCACACCAATGTTGGGGTTCACCCCCACCTCGCAGAACACACGCCGCTATCCGAATCGGTCGCAACTCGCGAAGCGACGCGACAGTTACGACTCAATTCTAGCCCGTCGCCGCTTTGGCTCGACCGTTGCCTAGGGGGCGGCGTAGCCCGGGACGGTTTGCGTCTCTGTTCGTGTGGATTTTCAGTGGCGATCTTCCGTTCCAACCCCGTTTCCGTTCCGGGCTGCACTTTCTCCCACCTCTCACCCCCCCCCCAAAAAAACAGTCTTGATAGATTGACGGGCGTTGTTGAGCCGCCGAGTTCGATCTGGGACAATTCGTCCATGATCAGATCAACAGCCGCGCTGCTCGTCACCGCCTGGATCACTTCCTGCCAGACGGTGCCCGGCCCCCTCGCCCCCCGAGGCAACGAGGCATTCCGCGGCCCCAACACGGCGCAAACCATCCCCATGTCTCTCGGAAGCTACATGTTCCGCTTCGAAGCGACGCCCGATTTCAGAGTCAATCGAGTTGGCACCGGGATCGAGGTCTGGGGATCGAGGATTCGTCCCGTGGTGGTGAAACCGCAGACGGATGCCGAGCGGGAAAAAGGTCGCTACGAATTCCACGTGAACGGTCGGTTCTACCGATTCAGTCGCGTCGACGAGCCCCGGAAAAAAGTTCGCCCGGGGCAAAGCCAATTCCGGGTCGTCCGGCCGGACATCTACGTCTTTCGCCCGAGCAAAGTGCATCAGATCCAAGAAGAGGGCATCGAGGTGACGTGGCGAAATCCCGGGCTCGACCTGTTCTTTCTCGAGCGAATGCCGCGCGCGACAAAGGACGGGGTCGTGCAGCCTGCCAGTACGCGCTGGTACATCGGGTCGGCGATCGTCGAACGTGCAGAATCCGGGGAGGTGCGCTACTGGGCGACCCCTGACTCGGACCCGAAGACCCTACGCCAACCCGCAACCCTGGAGCTCGATCGCATGGGCCAAATCGTCGAGCCAAGTTCATGATCCATCTGCTAGATACGGTCCCCTCGGAAATTGAGGCGACCCTCGAGGCTTGGTTCGAGAATCGCGATCAGCCGGGTTTTCGTTGCCGACAGGTTCTCGAGCACCTCTTCAGTCGACGGATCGCCGACCCCAAACGAATGAGTAATCTGCCTGAAACTCTACGGGCCGAACTCGAAGCGGAGATCCTCGCCCCGCCTCTCGAAGTCGTCTCGACCAGTGAGTCGGTGGACGGCACTCGAAAATACGGATTCCGACTGCGCAATGGAGCGCTCATCGAGTCGGTTTGGATTCCGACCGCCGAACGAGGCACTCTGTGTGTTTCGAGTCAGGCGGGATGCCCGGCTGGCTGCACGTTCTGTGCGACGGCAGCCGGAGGGTTCAGCCGCAACCTCACCCCGTCTGAGATCGTCGGGCAATGGCTTCACGTGATCGCCGACTTGGAGTCCACAGAAAAACAACAAGGGGTAACGCAGATCGTGTTCATGGGGATGGGCGAACCGCTTCTCAACTACCCGAATCTATCGATCGCTCTGGAGTTGCTGACCAAGCCAGAAGGCTTCGCCTTCAGCCCGAGAAGAATCACTGTCTCGACGGTCGGCTTCGTTGATCGAATGCGCGAACTACTAGTCGACTTCCCCCAAGTCCGACTCGCTCTGAGCTTGCATTCCGCGGTCGACAAGACGCGCTCTCAAATCGTCCCCGTCAACCGCAAGTACAACGTCGCAGCGTTGCGCAACGCACTTCACGAGGTGCGCTCGGATGCCCGTCGTGTCACGCTCGAATACGTCGTGCTGACGAACATCAACGACTCCGCCGCCGAGGCTCGAGCCTTGAGTGAGTTCGCAAGTGACACCGCGAGCCACATCAACCTGCTGCCGTTCCACCCCTTCCCGGGCGCCCAGTACCCGCCAACAGCGGTAAAGACGATGACCCGGTTCAAGCAGGACGTCGAACGAAGCGGGTTCTCCGGCGACGTGACGATCCGTCGAAGCCGAGGCTTGGACATTCAGGGGGCGTGCGGACAGCTCGCTCTTCATGCGAAGCAGCCCGAAGCGAAGTAATCACCGGCAAGCACGTTCATCAAAAACAGCGAGTGCGCCGTCAGCCTGACGGTGCACTCGCTGTTTGATTTCTTGCCGCTAGCCGCTAGTGTCCTGATTCACTAGTTCGTTGACATAGTCGTCGGGGAGCACACTAGGTGTTAGCCCTTGGGCTTGGACGCCGGTTTCGACGTAGGCTTGCCGCCCGGCTTCGACGTCGGTCCGTTCCCAGCTGGAGCTTTCGGCTGCTTCGGCCGCTCCTCGAACGCCGGACCGTCCGGTCGAGTAAAGGCGCTCGCCTCGACTCCTCCGTTGATGACGATCTTCTGATACTCCTTCTCGAGGCTCAGTTCGCCGCCCTCGAAGATCTTCTGATTGATCGCAAACTTCACCCACTTGTTGGGATCGTCGCGGTATCGAATCTTGATGTATTCATCGAAGAAGACTTCTTTGCGGACCGGGCCTTTGACGCCCGCTTCCGACCACTCCTTCTTGAGCAGCATTCCGTCTTCCTTGTTGAAGAGGTACTGCATGCGCTGCTTACCGGCGAACGAGATGGTCTGGATCTTCTCGACCGCGACTCCGTCGAGGGTATCCGGGCCCAGATACTTGACCGTGTATCCGTCGTCCTGCCAAGACATGAAGAAGTCGTCGATCGGCTTGTCCCAAACGAAGACCGTCAAGGTCCGTCCACCGAGCGGTGAAACGTACCCCATGGTCTTGACCCAACCTTGCTCACCGTCGTAGACCTGCACGAAGTGCAGCGGCTCTTTGGTGAGACCGAGGCCCGGGAGTTCCCACTCTTCGCGAATCTTGAGCGGAGCCCCTTCTTCGCTGGGACGCTTGAGAAGGCGAACCATTTTCATCTCGGTCACGCCCGTCGGCGAGAACTTCTTGTTCACGAACTGAGCCGAGCGATCCTTGATCAACTTGAGGTTGGCGCGACCGCCCATGGACTCGAGGTATTGATCGATGACCGCGACGGCCTTCGGATCGTTTTGGACGGCACCGGCGGGCGCACCCTTTCCGGGCTGCACCTTCGGTTTACTTGTCGGGGCGAGTTGAGCGAACAACGACGCTGGCATCAGAAACAGGGCGACGAGGCTCACTGCCACCGAAAGGCGTACAGCCTCCGGTAATTGGGCGGATTTCATGGGATCCGGGATTCCTTTCAGGGGCGAGTCTTCCCCGCTGCAAAGCGGGCTCGGCATTGCGGTTCGAGGTTGCTAGTACCTACCAGGGATGCATCTTCGGAAACGAGTCTTCGAGCACGTCGACCAAGTATTTCGCGAAGGGCCGAAGACTGGGGGCGCGATGTTCAGAACGCGAGACCCGCACCGCGGCCACAAAGCGTAGCTCATTACCAGAGCGCACTCTAGGACAGCCGCGGATCTGCGAAAAAGAAAAGCACCCGACCCGAGCCCTCTTCCGAAGGCTCGAATCGGGCACCTTAGCGACCCCGATAGTTGTTGTCAAAGCGAGGCGCTAGAGCAAATTAGCGCTCACGCCTAGTCTTTGACGCCGCCGTCGGCGGTCGGACCCGACGCGGTGCGGATTTCCGCGATCCCGGGCTCACACAGTGCCGCGTAGCCTTCCTGGCTCAGCCAGGATCGGACCGCGTCGAGCGGCACGAACAGCCCCATGTGAGGAACCACCATCGGGGTGCTCTTCCCGTAGGTGTAGATCATGCTGCTGATACCGATCAACCGGCCGCTGTCACAGAGGAAGACGCCGCCTCCCGAGTTCCCGAAGAACGTGGGCGCGTTGACCATCCAGAACGTCTCACCCGCCACGATCTTCTCTTGCGAGGAGATCTCCCCGACCGTGGGCAGCGGCTTGTTGCCCAGGGGACAACCGACAGCGTACACGGCGTCGAAAATCTCCACGGACTCGGTGTCTTCGACACTGGCCAGCTTGGCGACGTAGGGCCAAGGAGCTTCGAGATCCATTCGGATCATTGCGATGTCGATCTCGGGTTGAAACGCGACCACCCGGGCACCGCCGACGATCGGCATGAGTCGATCATTCTCCGGATTCATGAACTTCACGTCGGCGATCGCGGAAGGATCGGAGAGCCCTTCGGTGATTTCCTGAACGACGTGGAATGCGGTCAAGACGTAGGTGGTGGCCTTGCCGGAGGCTCCCTCTTTCTTCGAGGAAATCACCACCCCGCTACCGACCGTTCCGTTCCCTCTCAGCTGAATGACCGGATAGATCATTCGACGCTTCATCTCGAGGGGGCTCCGCCGAATCTGCGTTTCCAGATCCGCGACACGCTCGGTAACCCGGAGCGCTTCGAGTTGCTGAGAGCCCTCGATCCGCTCCAAGTCCCGGCGAAACGTCGATTGCATTTCGCTGGTCTGACTGCGGAGCAGCTCACTGAAGGAGAGCTGATGAGTCTCGAGACGAGCCCACTGGACCTCGAGATCATCCTCCATTTGATCGAGCGCGGCGCGCGCGGCGACGATCTGCTCTAGTGACATCTCCCCAGCTTCTTCGAGCTCCGCGATCCGGTGACCACTCACCGAAGCGAACCTATCAAGTTGGGAGGTCCCAGCCACCGCCGCATATTCAGCATCGGTCGTCTTCGAAACGATGATCGTGAAAACCGCGGCAACCAAGACAAGCTTGGTGGCTTCGAACAGAATCCACCGTGTCTTCTGACGCATCCGAGCTCCCTTCAGAGCTGAGTCTCGGAACATTCAGACGTTCTTCTTCCACCCATATCGGTCCTGTGCGGAGCCTTGTTCAGCGCCGAACGCTGCGGGTAGACGAAGAACTTCTGAAGTTGAGAACACGCGACCTCGCGCCCCCGAAACCATAGTCAGTCCATGAAAACGCGTTGGTTTCGGGTCTCAACCGCCGTCGCTCGAATCGAGCTCAGGTGGACGGTTCAGGTCCCAATTCAAGCCTACGATGGGGGATGCATTTCGGGCAAAGTTCGGGCCCGGGAAGAGCACGGAAGTTTATTGGAACCTCTTCATCGGGAAGTGCTAACGCGGCAAACTCAAGCCGAGTCAGGATCGGCGAACACGAAATTCACGAGTCGTCCGGGAACGACCACCACTCGGTCTGGCTTCCGCTCCCCGATCAGTTCTCGTATGCGATCCCGCGCCAAAGCGAGGGTGATGAGCTCGCTCTTCGATGGCTCTCCCTCGATTCGAAATCGGTCACGCACGCGATCATTGATCTGCACGGCGATGACGGGCTCGACGGGCTTCAGCAACTCTTCCGAGTACTCCGGCCACGGTTCGTCGAAGACCGTGCCGTCGCCTCCGAGCTTCTCCCAAAGCTCGGCCGCGAGGTGTGGCGCGAACGGCGCAAGCAAGACCGTGAACGTCTTCAACGTCGCAAGATCTACTTCTTCCGGCGTCAACGGCGGCTGGTTCAGCGTCTTGATAAACGTCATGAACGCGCTGACGGCCTTGTTCAGCTTGAATGTGCGAATCGCGGTCGTGACGCGTCGGATCAACCGGTGCTTCTCGACCAACACCTTTCGACTGACGAACAGACCGCGCTCTTTGCGGTCGACGACGACTTCGTACGCACGCTCGAGAAAGCGTCGTGTCCCGCGCAACCCACGGTCACTCCAGACCACGTCACTCGCCGGGGGACCGAGGAACATCAGGTGAAGCCGAACCGCGTCTCCCCCGAACTTCGCCAAGTACTGCTCGGCGGGAATACGATCGCCACGATGCGCGCCCGTGTCTTTCCTCCGCCGCGGCGGCGCCTTCCGGTAAATCCTGCCCTGATTGAACAACCGTCGAAACGGCTCTTCACGAGTCGTGAGCCCGAGGTCATGGACGAAGTATGCGAAGAACCGAACGTACAGCAGATGCAGAATCGCGTGCTCGATGCCGCCGACGCAGAGGTCCACAGGCAGCCAGTCCTGTACTCGCTTCGGATCAAAAATTTCGTCTTCATTGGTGGGATCGAGGTACCGCAGGTAGTACCAACAACTCGCCGCCCATTGTGGCATCGTATCCGTCTCACGAGCGGCCTCTCCGCCGCACCTCGGACATGTCGTCTCGACGAACTCCGTAACCGAAGCCAACGGACTGGCGATCGGCTCGTCAGCGGGCTCGATAGTCGCGGTAGCCACGGCTTCGTGGCCGAAGATGTCCCACGTCTCACCGAGATCGTCAGTGACCTCGCGCGCCGCGGCAAACGGGGACGGCTCGACTTCCTCCACTGCCACCGTGCGCACCGGCTCCTCGACCGGAGCGGACGGTATGCGGTCGAGCAGCGGCACCTCGACGGGTAGCTTTTCGGGGTCGACAGGGACGTCCCCACACTTGCCGCAGTGCACCATCGGGATCGGCTCGCCCCAGAAGCGTTGGCGCGCAAAAATCCAATCGCGGAGATGAAACAACGTGTGCGGCTCGATCGAGCCCCGAGCTTCGAGCCGAGTTCTTATCCGGCGGCGAGCCTCCTGAGCCGAGATACCGCTCAGGGGACCGCAGTTGATCATCACGGTCTCTTCGACCTCCGCGCCGTTCGGATCGCTGGAACGCTTCGGAACTCGTCGCTTCGAAAAAATCGAGAGACTCGGGAGGTTGAACCGTGCGGCGAACTCACCGTGCCGGTCGTTGTGCCCGGGGACACCGAGCACCGCGCCGAAGCGAACCTCGGGCAGCACCATCTTGCTGACCCATATCGGCATGGGTTGGAGCGTGACGGGATTGAGCGCAAATGCGCCTGTCGGAAAGCCCTCGGGAGCGCCCTCAGCGGCAAGCCGCTCGCGCTCGGTGAGACGAGTCACCCGGCCGCGATAGTCCGCAACGTCGCTGCGGTACAACTGATCGCAAAACTGCTCGACTAGCGGGTGTTCGGGAGCGAGTACTAGGTATGTCGCGGCGGGCAGCAATTCCAGCTGACGCACGAAGACGTCGCATTCGCCGAACTCGTACTCGAACTCGCTGGAGACCTTCAGGATCAATTGATAGCCCTCGACACGACCAATCCAGTGGCGCTGCATCGACTTCACGCGCTGTGGCCACTTGAGGTGCCGCAGACCTTGGTGGAGCCGCTCGGCGTACTGAGTGATACCCACCTTCCACTGCGGAATGCGCCGCTCTTCGATGGCATTGCTACAATGAAGACAGCGACCCTCGGCCACTTCCTCGTTCGCGAGGTTCATCCGACAGTGATCGCACCACTTCATGGACACGACGTCGCGATAAGCAACCTCGCGCTGGCGCATCTGATCGAAGAGCCACTGGGTCCAGCGGTAGAACTTGGGGTCCGTTGTTTGGACTTCTCGATCCCAATCGACGCGTGCCCCGAACTCCTCGAGTTGACCGCGCATCTTCGCGGTCCCCCGCTCGACGATGTCTTGCGGCGAGGTCTTCTCTCGCTCCGCTTCTTGCTCGATCGAGATACCGAAGCTGTCCCACCCCATCGGTCGAAGAACGTTGCGGCCTCGCGCCTCTTGGTATCTGGCCACCACGTCCGTAATCACCATGCCTCGAAGCTGATTCACGCTGAGGCCCTCGAGCGACGGATAGGGAAACATGTCGAGGCAGTAGAAGTTTCGTCGACGCGCCTTGCGGTCCTGCCGACGACGATCCCGGGAAGACTTCGGCTTCGAATCGGAGTCTCCTGACTCAGCCGCCGAATCTTCCGTGGAGGGGGTTGGGGGATCGGTGGGTGAGTCTGGAGCCGCGCGACGCTTGCCGCTTCCGTCCCGCCAGCGCTCGCGCCACTTCTGCTCGACCGCCGCGCGGTCGTAGCTCGCTTCGTCGGAAATTGGGCTCTCGCTGCCGCCCTGATCGGAACCTGCCCCGTCGTCGGGGCCGCGCTCGGGACGTTCTGACTCGGTCATCCGTATCGATTCTTCCGTCGGGGACGCGGCTGAGACCGCGAGCATCGCCGACGTACGTGTAGGTGCGTCAATGAGTTGCGAATTGCCTGATCGTGCCGGGGATTATAGAGATGTCTCGGATTTCGATCCATCGTTTTTGCTTGACTGACCCCGCCGATGGCCTAGACTCCGAACCCTTCGTCCCAAATCTATATCTCATTGCGAACTCGATGGGGGATTAGCTCAGTTGGGAGAGCACGACGCTGGCAGCGTCGGGGTCAGGGGTTCGAGTCCCCTATCCTCCACTTTTCATTTGTCGCACGTCACAACCGCCCATGTCGACCCACCGTCGGCACGGGCGGTTTTTCGATGGAGCCGGCGACCTCCGTGCTCGACTCCAACCGGTGCGTCACGCCCCACCACTCTCCTCGGGCGAGCCCCGCGAGCACGCTGCGACGTTAACTGGATACAGTTCGCGTCATAAGGTCCGTGTTGCGTTGCGGGTGCGAGCCGGGTGAAGCAGAATGCACGGTGGTTGGCACGGTTCGGAGGAGTCTAGCGATGAACGTTCGTTTCTTGTGCGCATGTCTCATCGTCTTCGCAATGACGAGTTCGGTCACGGCGCAGGCGGCCCGGCTCTTGGACGACGCGGGAAAGCTCCCGGAGAACGTCGTCGTCGTGTACCCGATCCTGGGCCAGATCAGTAGCTCGTCGTATTCGCAGCTCAAACGGGAAGTCGATCGACTCGTCGACGAACTCGGAGTGCGAGTGCTCGTGTTCGAGATCAGTTCACCCGGGGGCGAGCTACAGGCTGGTCAGGACACCGCGTCCTATATCTTCGACCTCCACCGCAACCGCGGCGTCGATGTCTACGCGTACATCGCGACCAAGACGTACGCCTACTCGGCTGCCGCGCTGATCGCGCTCGCAGCCCCGACCATCGTCATGGGAGAGAACTCCCGAATCGGCGACATCATTCCGATCGACGGATTCACCGGGCGCGAACTGGGCGAAAAGATCCAGAGCGTCGTGCGAGCCGATGTCGCCTACTACGCAGAACAGAACAATTACCCGGTCGCCGTCGCCGAGGGCATGGTCAGTCCGAAGCTGAAGGTCTACGAGTTGAAGCGCGGCAACATCGACGGAGCTCGTTTCGTGACCTCGGGAGTACTCGAGAACTACTTCGAGAACAATCCCGGCGCACGGTCTGAGATCGTCACCGAAGTAGCCAGCGACGTGGACCAGGTCTTGGTGCTGAGCGAGAACGAAGCGTTCAAGTACGACATCGCGAACAAGATCTCACCGTCGATCGATCACATGATCACCGACTACGGCTTGAGCGGAGAAATTCTCCGCGTCCCGCAAGACTTCGACAACATGGGCGCCAAAGTCACGGACGCACCGTGGGCTCGATGGCTCGACTATTCGTTCATCAAGTTCCTGTTGATCGTGATTGGAATCATCGGAATCGCGCTCGAGTTCAAGATGCCGACAACCATGATTCCGGGCGGCATCGGCCTCGCCGCATTCTTCCTGTTCTTCCTAGGAGGCTGGGCGAACGGCAACGTCGAATGGATCGAGATCACGCTGTTCGTGGCCGCCGGAGTATTGGTCGCGTGCGAGATCTTCGTGATTCCAGGCTTCGGTATCGCTGGGTTCACCGGTCTCGGAATGCTCTTCGCCAGCCTGGTCATGTCGCTTCGCCCCACCGGCACGTTCACCGCAGACCAATTCGTCGACGACTCACTGCTGGTCGTGGGCTCTCTCGCCGCGTCAATGTTCGGGATCATCTTCGTGCTCTGGGCTCTGCCACGGTTCGGAATCGGCAGCACGAGTTTCGTCGGGACCGCCACCCTCGAGTCCGGAGCGACCATTCCCGGGGCGCCCGAGGCGAGTTACGATTTCTTGAAAGAGAAGACCGGAGTCGCGCGCACGGCGTGTCGACCGTCCGGAAAAGCGATGATCGACAACCGCGAGTTCGACGTCGTTGCAGACCGAGGCTTCATCGATCGCAACGCCGCCATCGAGGTGGTAGAAGTCCAAGGCAATCGCATCGTGATTCGGGAGGTACGCTGATGTCCGATCAACTCGTGATCGCCCTCTGCGTGCTCCTGCAGACGGAGGCCGAGACACAAGCCAGCTTGGGAATCATCGGTTGCGTCGCCCTCTATGCTCTTGGCCTTGGGCTCTACTTCGCCGAGATCTTCCTGCCGTCCGGTGGAATCATCTTCGTCGGAGCAACGCTCTGCGTCGGCTACGCCATCTGGCAAATGTTCGAGATTCAGCCGTGGGCAGGTGGCGCGTGCCTGGCGGTCACGGCGGTGTATCTGTTTGTTCTCGTTCGCTGGGGAATACGCAGGCTGAGCATGGCCGGCAATCTCGGACAGGAGACGAGTACCGGCTCCGACGTTCTCGCCGCCGGTGAGTTGGTCGGATCTCAAGGCGAAACCGAAACCGCCCTACGACCCGCCGGAGTTGCGCGCTTCGCCGGTGTATCTTACGACGTCGTCTCTAACGGTGATTTTCTGGAGGCGGGTGCTCGCGTCGTCGTCGCGGACGTCTCTGGAAATCGCATCGTCGTTCGGCTGGCCTCAGTCGAACCCGACGATTCCCAAGTAACCCCCTAGTACACAGGAGATCGCCGTGTTCGTTTTGGCTATGGACCCTACCAACGTCACGCTTCTCGTCATCGCTGGCATCTTCGTTGTCTTCGGCTTCATCTTTTTCATGACGTTCGGACGTCTCTACATCCAGGCGCTGTTCTCCGGTGTGCGGACTCCGATGGTCGACTTCATGGGAATGTGGTTCCGAAAGGTCAATCCACGCATCCTGATCGACTCGTTGATCATGGCAACCAAAGCGGGAGTCATCGATATCCACCGCGACAAGTTGGAAGCGCACTACTTGGCCAAGGGCAACGTTCGCCGTGTCGTGCAAGCGTTGGTCGCCGCGAACAAGGCCGCGATCCCGCTAGACTTCGACCAAGCGGCGGCGATCGACCTCGCGGGCCGCGACGTCTTCGAAGCAGTACGAACCAGCGTGCAACCGAAGGTCATCGACTGTCCTAACCCGAACCTGGGTCGATCCACCGTCGACGCTGTCGCCGGCGACGGAATCCAATTGCGAGCGAAGGCGCGTGTGACGGTCCGCACGAACCTCGCCCGCTTGGTCGGGGGCGCCACCGAAGAGACGATTATCGCGCGGGTCGGGGAAGGTATTGTTACTACGATCGGCTCGGCTAAGAGCCACAAAGAGGTACTCGCCAACCCGGACACCATCTCGAAACGGGTCCTCGAAAAAGGGCTAGACGCGGGGACCGCGTTCGAGATCCTCTCGATCGACATCGCCGACGTCGACGTCGGCGAGAACATCGGTGCCAAGCTACAAGCAGAGCAAGCCGAAGCGGACAAGCGCGTCGCCCAGGCGCACGCTGAGAAGCGTCGCGCGTTGGCTGTCGCGCTCGAGCAAGAAAAATCGGCGGACGTCGAGGAAGCTCGGGCCAAGCTAGTACTCGCCGAAGCCGAAGTCCCGCTCGCGATCGCCGACGCGTTTCGAAAAGGCAACCTCGGAGTGATGGACTACTACCGCCTCCGCAACCTCCAGGCAGACACGTCCATGCGCCAGAACATCGCCGAACCGGGAGACGACAAAGATGTTTAGGTTCCTGCTCGAAAACCTCGAGGGCGCCATCATCGCCGCCGTGTTTGGTTTCGGGATCCTTCGTTGGATCGCGACCAAGCTCGGCGAAATCGGTGCCAAGGCGGTCCAGGCGCGGCAACACCTGGAGCGGGGCATACCGGAGGGAGAGCTCGGCGGTTCGCCTGTTGCCACGGAAGGCGACAGCGAGTGGGAGGTCATCGAGGAGTACGATCGGGGCTCCGACGAGCCGCCCCCCTACGAAGACGAACCGGACAGCCATCTCGCGGACGTGTCGCCGCCGGATCGACATCCGAATCAGATGACGGTGCCGGAGCTGCGCGACTACTTCCGGGCAATCGAGCAAGGCACCGAGTCGACAGCCCCTGTCTCTCGAACAACGCCTTTGCCTCCCGTGCCGGCGGCCCCGTCACCCACCGAAGAACCGGTTCTGCACCAGGTCGGGACGAGGCTACTTCGCACAGAGTCCACGCAGGCGTACGATGTTTCGGACGACGACGCGTACGCGATCGTCGTGACCCGAAAACGGAAACACGATCTCGTGCGGAATGTCAGCGTGGCCACGCTGAGGCGGGCCATCCTGTGGCGCGAGATCCTCGATCCACCGTTATCGCTGCGAGAGAAACCACCGGGCGTCGACGGGTAGGAGTATCGATGAACTTGGGCTTGCGCGGCCATCGACTTGGCCTAGAATCGCCCCGCTGAGTTGACCGAGCCGAAGTGGCGGAATTGGCAGACGCGCTAGATTCAAAATCTGGTTCCTTAGGGAGTGGGGGTTCGAGTCCCCCCTTCGGCAGACTTACTCAGCCCCGCTCAACTCACACCCCCTTGCTCAACTCGTTTCATATGGCTCGAGCTACCGTTAGCTATTGAGCCCGTCACCGACCTCGGTCTGCTGGCCAGAGCGTTGAGCAATCCCCCCCTTTGCTGTTCGCCTCAACATGACGCGCCGCTCGTTTCGCTTGTGTGGTAGCCATCAAAAAAAAGCGAGCGAACCCAAGGGCTCGCTCGCTCCACTACTTCATTCTCCCCGAGCCGGCTAGCGCAACGCGCTAGCGGATTCTCATGAGCCGGCTGTTACCCTCGTCGCAGATCCAGAGATCGGTTCCGTCGTAGAACATCCCGTTCGGGGCGTAGAACGAACTCGCAGACGGGAAAGCCCCGTTACTGTTGATCTGTCCAGAACTGAACGAGGACTGACCGAAAACACGCTTGGCCGGTGTGTTGTCGGCGCGCGGAACCAATCGGTAGTGCAGGATTCGGTGATTGCCGCTGTCGGCGACGTTGAAGAACACTCCGTCACTGGCGACTTTCGTCGGCGCCGTCATGGTGTTGGGCGACGTGCCCGCCGTCGTCGTCAGGAACGAACCCTGACCCATGACGAAATCAGCCGACTCTCCGTTCAGAGTCGGAATGGCCAGCCACCCCAACACTCGGTTGTTCATCGTGTCGCAGACGAAGAGCGTCGAACCGACCACGCGGACTCCGGACGGCGTGTGAAGCGTATCGCCTCGAGCAATATCACCGTGGTTCGGCGCGCGCGACGAGAAGTCTTCCTGGCCGAGTACGACGTTCGCACTAGCACCCGTCGCAAGCGATGCGAAGTTGTTGAAGACGAGCACGCGATGATTGTCGGAATCGCAAACGAAGAGCTGCGTTGCGGAGATCCAAACGGCGGTCGGACCATCCATTGTCGCGGCGGAGATTCCTCCATTGTTCGCGAGCGACGCGGTCGCCGACGCTTGCCCCAAAACGAAGTTCGCCGAGGCACCGTTGGCCGCCGGAATCGTCGTGAAGACGAGAACCCGGTTGTTGTCGGTGTCCGCAATCACCAGATTCGTGCCGTCGGTCGCGACACCCTCGGCACCGTTCAAGGTGGCAGCGGTGGCCGTCGCCCCTTGATTCGCAAGCGTTTGATTGAAGTTAGCCTGACCGACCACGACATCCGGCGACGGCGACCCGCTCGTCGGAACCGTGTTGTAGATCAACACTCGATTGTTCTCGCTGTCTGCAACGATCATTTGGCCCGCACGCACCACGATATCCGTCGGCTTGTGCAGCTCGTGATCGTTCGCACTCGACGACGTGAAGGAACCGTGCCCGTGGACGATGTCCGCCGCGATATCCGCGGTCGGCGGAGTCGTGAAGTCGAGCACGCGATGGTTGTTGCGATCCGCCACCAACAAGTTGCTCTCAGCAGACTCACTAACGTCCACCCGCGCCGGTGCTGCAAAGCTGTCGGCGGAGGGAGCGACGTTCGCGTTCCCGCGGTTCTCAGTGCCACCGGTGGCGGCTGCTTGTCCGATCTGGGCTCCGGCGTCAGCCGTAGCTGGCTGAGCCGCTTGCGCCGGATCGAACGTGTAGACCATCACTCGGTGGTTGTCGCGGTCGGCGACCCACACCCGACCGGTAGCGGCACCGCCGGTACCGCCGTCGAGGGCTCCGACGCCGGTCGGCGAATCGAGACCCGCCGCCGTGGTCGCCGCGGCACTCGCCGTCAGCGCTCCTTGCCCGAGGGCAACGTCAGCTGCCACGCCAGTGGTTGGGGATCCCGTCGCATACAACAAGACGCGATTGTTCCCCGTGTCGGCCACGAGGACTCCGCCGGTCTGGTTGCGTATCATCAAACTGGGATCCAAGAAGACGTCTTCGGGCCCGCTCAGCGTGGACGCGCTCACCGCACCACCCTGGTTAGCAAGGCTCGAGAGGAAGTCCGTCTGGCCGAGGACGGTGCTAGCGGCGGCGTTATGACTCGCCGGAACGCTGCCCCAGATCATGACTCGGTTATTGCCCGTGTCGGCAACGGCGACTTGTCCGCCGGCAACGTGCAGCCCGGTCGGGTTCGAAAGCGTACGACCGGTCGGGTTCGCGAAGCCTTGGTTTGCGCTGCTCGACCCCATCGAGGTTTGCCCGAGAACGATGCTCGCGGGGTCCCCATTGCTCAGGGCTATCATGCCCGTGGTTCCGTCGATGACGTCGTCGAAGACGATCACACGGTGATTGCCGCTATCCGCAACGAACAGCTGATTGGACGCGGCATGGAACTGCACGTCCTGCGGGCCAGACATCGTGTCACTTCCGGCGCTCGGGTTCAGTGCATCGCTACGATTCGGAGAGTTCCAATCGAAGTCTGCCTGTCCGAGCACGACGGTCGCATCGGCGTTGTTTCCCGTCGGCTTGTCTTCGAAGATCAAGACGCGATTGTTGGACGTGTCCGCCACGAACATGAGATCAACGGCGAAGGTGTTCGCGCCAACGGTGACGTTTCCAGAGTAGTGCGAAACGCCTCCGGGCGACCACATGCTGCTCGCCGAGACATTGCCACTCGTCGCGTCTTGGTTGCCGACGAAGAGCGAGGCGGGGTGTGTGGTTCGGAAGTGGGTTTCGCCTTGCACACCCAAGTCGACGCTGGTGCTCGCCGTGATGTTGTTGGCGCCGGCGGTCAAGGTATCGGTGATGGTGATCGTTCCGGCGCCCGCGACTTGCACATTGGACGCGCTACCGGCCGTCGTCGTGCCGGAATCGAACGTGCCGGCCACGGTGAGAACGGGGCTCGTACCCAGAGTGATGACGACGCCGCGATTGGCCGCCGACGTTGACGCCGCGCTCAGCGTTGCCCCTGCGCCGTAGGAATCGCTGGTGACAGCCAAGGCGAAGTTGTTCGCCACGGTCGAACCGGCCGCGATCGAGATCGGCTTGTCGAATTCGCAGAAGAGGGTGTCCCCGACGTTGACGGTTCCGTCCAAATCGGCGTCGTTGTACCGAACGTGAGTCAGGGTCGGAGCGGTCGCCGTGACATCGACAACCCCCTTGCCGCCGCTGACCGGTCGAACCGTCGTTCCGATCAGATCGCGAATGTTGATGATCGACCCAACGGACTTCACGTCGAAGATGCTGCTACCGGCGAAGAACATCGGCGAGTTACCGAGGGTCACTTCGACGCGTTGACTCATGGGGACGGATTGCGACAGCTGCGCCCCCGTACCCAGCCCTTCGAAGCTGCTGCGGAACTCGAACGAGTTGGCGTTGGTCGAGGTGATGGTGACCGTGTCGTCGAACGTCACGACCACGATGTCGTCGTCATCGACTCCGTTGCCGTCGACGTCGACGTACTGGACGCTGGTCATCTGCGGGCCGGTCAGATTCTGGCCCGTCAGCGCGCTCGAAGTTGTGCCGCTCCCGCATCCGGAGAGGCCCGCCGTAAGAGTGATAAGAAGCAGGAGGCCGTAGCCTCGGAGCTCGGAGCGGTTCAAAACTGTCCTACCCTTCCTCACAAACAGTGAGTCAATTTCTCGTGCTAAGGCAACGGCTGGCGCATCACGCGTTCTGTTCTGGCTCGGCCAGACAGAAGCCAGTTGCGAGCGGCAGAGCCAGCAGCACGATCTCCGGGAGGGCGGAGCTTCAATGACCGAACTTCCCTGGGGAAGCCAGCCCATTGTCCAGCCTGAGGTCGATCGGTACCACGACGTTCCACCGAGATTTAGTGTCTTCGGTCAGCAGCCGCTCACAGGGATCGCTTCCACGCCTCGATATCGGGCGCGATCGTGAAGACCTGGTCGAGCTGCGTCAGCGCAAAAAGCTCGTGAATGTCCTCGGTCAGACCACACAACGCGAAGTTGACCTTCGATTGGTGACAACGCTTCAGGATAGAAACGAGCATTCCAATACCGGAACTCGAGACGTACTCGACGCCGCCCATATGGGCGGCAATGCTCTTCGCTTCGTTCTGAACGAGGTCGCAGAGGACGGTGCGCGCGGTGTCGATGCCTTCGTCGCACAATGACCCCACCAACGTGACTTGGTGGACGTCGTCGGCGAGTTGCACTTCGCACGTCATTGATGTGTTGTCCGTAGACATGGAGTCTCGTTTCCCTGGACACGTCAAAATCTGAGAGCACCGAACCTTCTCGCACCGGCGAGGGATCGGCTCCCTTCCAAATTTCGGACGGTGACGGGTCGGGGCTTTAGAGGTTGGCCGGAATTGCTGATCGCGGGACAGGGAGACCCGGGCCACAAAAAAACAGCCAGCGCTCTCGAGGGGCTCGAGAACGCTGGCTGTTCATGATTCCTAGCCGTACCCCATTTTTGGAGTTCGACCGGTCTAAAGCACTGCTGGATTTACCGCTTGGAGAACTGGAAGCTCTTTCTCGCTTTGGCTTTTCCGTACTTCTTACGCTCGACCATCCGCGCGTCTCGCGTCAGGAATTTGGTCTCGCGGAGGCACTCTTCCAACTCACCGTTGGCTGCGAGCAGAGCGCGCGCCAAACCCATGACCATGGCTCCCGCTTGGCCGGTGGTTCCGCCCCCATTGATGTTTGCATGGATGTCGTAGGTCTTGAGCGTCTTTGTGACCCGCAACGGCTCCATGAGGTACTGCTGGTCCTTGAGAACACAGAAGTACTCATCAAAAGGCTTCTTGTTGACCGTGATCTTGCCGGTGCCCTCAGTAATGCGCACCCGAGCGACCGACGTCTTACGGCGTCCAGTCCCCCACCAAAATCCCATTTTCTTGTCCGCCAAGGTGACGTCCTATCGAGTGTTCGAGCTGAGCCGCGAGGCGGTCTTGAAAAAAGAGCTACTTTGCGGTCTTGAAAGACAGAGTTTCCGGGGACTGCGAAACGTGGTTGTGATCGGCGCCCGGATAGACCTTCAGCCGCTTGAACATTTGCTTCCCGAGCTTGCTCTTCGGCATCATGCGCCGAACGGCGAGCTTGACCACTTCCTCGGGCTTGTTCTCCAGCATCCACGCCAGATCGTGCTCGCGCAGACCACCGAGGTAGCCCGTATGGTGGCGGTATACCTTGTTCTGGGTCTTGCGGCCCGTCAGACCGACCGTCTTCGCATTCGTCACGACGACGAAGTCGCCACCGTCAACGTGCGGGGTATAGGTCGGTTTGTTCTTACCCATGAGGATCGTAGCGATATGCGTCGCCATCCGTCCCAGGGTCTCTTTTTCGGCGTCGACCACGAACCAGCGACGCGTCACGTCGGCCGGGTTCTGAACGAAGCACTTTTGAATGGCGAATCGAGCCATGACTTGTCCTGTTCCAGTGATATGGGGCCGCTTCCGAAGAAGTCGAAAGCCATTTCACCGGTGGCCGACGTTCGTACACCAACGGGTGCAGCGACGCAGGCACGCTCTGAAGTGTTGCGATTGCTGTACTTACGGCGACTTGGAGGTTGAGATGGATGTCTCGCGCCCAAGCGCAAACGGCGGATTCTAGAGATGCCCCGATCGAGTGTCAAGGGGCTCGGCGCGCACAATCTCGGTCCCCGGAAGAACTTCTGACCGCACTTAACCCTCACTCTCGACGAGCCGTTCCAGCCGCTCGACGGTGGGCGTCACCGACGCCTTCTCCCGCTCGGTCAGCCCCTCTTGCTCGAGGTAGCGCCGGTACCAACCGAGAGCGGCCTTCGCGTCGCGTTCGGCAACGGCAAGCCCGCCCAGGTTCTTCGCGAGGCGCGGATGCCGAACTCCTTCGTTCCAATACGCCGTCAACTCATCGAGGGCGCTGCGAGTCTTGCCCAGCTTCCTCAGGCACTCGCCGTACTGCAGTATCGCCGCGGACTTCTCGTCGACCGTCGCGCGGCTCAAATGGAGCCGGTAGGCCGACGCCGCCTCGTCCCACCGCTCGCCCCGCACCGCGAGCTCCCCCATCGTCAGGTAGAGGTCGAGTCGGAGGGCGTGCTGATCGTCACCGTCTTCCAGCTGTGCCGCCTTCTCGACCGCCGCCTTCGCCTTGTCCATTTCGTTGGCGTCGATCTTGTCCCGGGCCAGCGCAATCAACGTCTGCAGTCGGGTGCGGGCGGAAGGGCCCTCGAGTTCGCCCGCCTCGCGCGCTTTGCGAACCGCGAGCATCTTCAAAAGGTGAGTCGCCTCGGGGCTGTTCGGTCTCGCCCCGAGCAGTCGAACCAGCCCGGTCTGCGCCGCATCGAACCGGTCCGCGTCCATGTCGAGCTTGGCCAACGTCAACACCGATGGCCAATGCTCGGGTCGCTCCCGGAGCGTCGTGCGCAGGAGAGCCGCCGCCTCTTCTGGGTGCCCCAGTTTGTCGAGACACTCCGCTTCTTTCCAGCGAGCCGACTCCCATTTGCCGTTCTTACCGACCACTTCCGCCGCGGTCCGATAACTCTCGCGGGCACGCTTCCAAAGCGACTGAGTCTCGAAGTGCAACCCGCGTTGGTACGCCAACAATGCACGCTCGTCATCGGTTGTCGCGAACGCCACGGCACCTTCGATTGCATTCCAAGCGGCGTGAATGTCCCGCCGAGACTCGTGATAGCCCGCGACAAACAGTTGCGCCTTGAAGGCGACCGCAGCGGGCTCGCCGAGCCGGACAATCCGTTGCGCCGTGAGCTTGGCCCGATCCATCTTGGCCAGCCGAATCTCCAGCTTCATCTTCTCGAACAGGAGGACCGCGTTGTCCGACAGCCGTTGACCGTCGGTGTCCATCTCGTCTTCGAGTTGCTCGATCTCGCGAAGCGCAAGTTCCACTTTGTTGTCGCTCAGAGCGTGGAGTGTGATGCGAAGCGTCCACGCCTGCAAAAAGTACCCCTGCTGAAGGGAGTCGCGCACCTCGAGCGGCGCCAACAGCTGAACCGCGCGATTGGCGTGCTCGAGCGCAAGTTCCCGCTGCCCGGTCATGTTCAGCTGATTGGCGTAGGCGTACTGAGCCCTCGCACAGTCGGGATGCGTCTCGGTCGCGCTCTTCCACAACGCCTCGGCTGTCTGCCAGTCCCCCAAGCGCACGTACGTCTGAAGCATGGCTACGGGAGACAGGCACAACACAACCCCGCACGCCACGATCAGACCGGAGCGGCCGAAGCAACGTACGACGCCAGCAACGACGAGGAACAACGCCAACGACGGAAGGTAGAGATACCTCTCCGCGAAGCGCTCCGGGTGGGGCAAGACAATCTGGGAGACGGGAGATGCCAAGACGTAGAACAGAGGAACACCGACGGCAAGCCACGTGTTCCCGCGACGCCACGCCACAACGGCAACGGCCAGGACGACAAGGATGGCGCACAGCGAAACCAAGCCGGTCCACGGATCCAAAGCGCCGAGCGACGTCGGAATAGCGTCGAACGAGTAGTCGACCGAAAGAGACGTCGGCATGAAGAACAGTCCAACGTAGTGCCAGCTCGCTCGCGCCGCTGTCCAAAACGCGCTCGCCCAACTACCACCCCAGTAACCCGCGTTACCTCCCGGACTCGCCGATGCCAGCACACCGCCGACGAGCACGATCAGCGTCACGATCGTCGCAGCGAGCGCTCCCCACGGCAGCCGAACCGCCGCGCCGCGTTGACGCGACAACAACAATTCGACGGCGACGAGCGACACCGGAAACGTGGCCGCCATCTCCTTGCTGAGGACGGCGACCGCAAAACAGACCGTCACACCAACCACGGTGGTGAGCCGAATCGGCACGAGTCCCGAGTTTGGTTCGCGGTCCGTTCGAGCTCGCACGTAGATGAGAAGCCCCAACAAGTAGAAGAACAAGAACAGGACATCTCGCCGGCCAGAAACGTACGCGACACTCTCGGTATGGACGGGATGAACCAGGAACAAGAATGCGATCGACAGCGCCGCCCCCACGGGACGGTTGGAACCGGCGAGGCGACGCACGAGGGCGAATACGAGAAACGCATTCGCCGCATGCCACAGGATGTTTTGAAAGTGAAAGAACCAAGGATCGGGATCCCCTTGGTTTCCGTCCGCGTGTCGACCGCCGCGAAACTGTTGGGTCAATCGAGCGTCGATCGCATACGACAAGAATCGCACCGGACGAAAGTTCGTCCGCACCGCGTCGTCGGAACGATCGGCGAAGATCTCGAAGTCGAAACCGCTGCTCTCCCACAACTCGTCGTTCTCGACAATGAGTTTGCGATCGTCGAAAACGAACTCTCCGGAGAGCACACTGCCGTAGAGAGAAATCGCGAGACCCAAAAACAGGGCGAACCACGCGACGGTCCGCCAGCGACTGTCCGTGACGAGCCGTGGAGCGCCGGGGATGCCGGCTAGTTCAGGTTGGTCCGATGGGCGTGGATTCGCGTGGCCGGAGTCGCCGGGATCGTGATCCGTGCGGCTGTCACCTTCATGACTGTGATCTTCATGGCTGTGATCACCAGAACGTTGCTCGCTCACCGACAAACCTCATTCAGCACAGATCTCATGGCATCGACGGTTGCCCGCCGCGACAGGCTCTCGGTTTCGTTGCGCATCATCGATTCGACTCTAGTTCGCTGGCCATCGAACCCGGCCGACATCCATTTGACCAGGACTCGGTCGAGCGGCTCATCATCGTCGATCCGGGTCCATCCCGAACGATCGTCGAACAACCGCGAAATGCCTCCGACGTCGGTAGCAATCACCGGCAGCTGGGAGGTGATCGCTTCTTGGACGACGATGGGGGTACCCTCACGGACCGAAGGTAACAGCAACGCGTCTGCTTCCCTCATCTCTGCGGCGACCTGAGCTTCGTCGAGGACGCCCAAGCAGCGGACCCCGTCGACCCGTTCGAGCCGACCTCGATACGGCCCCTCGCCAATCACCGTACACTCGAGACCGGGCGGTACAAGATCGGAGCTGGCGCGGAGGACTTCGAACGCTTCCGCGACTCGGGCGGCTCCTTTCGAAGCGACCAAATCGCCGACGAACAAGAACCGCCACGGCCCGGCCGATCGTTCGACCCTCGCAACGGGACCAAACTCCGGTCCGACCCCAACCGGAACCACGCGAGTCGGAACGTCCCGCCTCGCGAAAGATCGTGCGAGTCTGCTCAACTCTTCACTCGCGCAGAGTGTCACAGCTGCAGACCTCAGGATCTTGCGGGTGAAGGGTCGTATCAACGCTCCTCGGCCGAAGCGAGTCAAATCACTGCCGTGCGCGTACAAGACCAACGGAACTCCGAGGCGACGAGCGATCCTCATTCCGATCCATCCCGACGGAACGACCCAGTGCGCCAACACCGCGCCGCCGGACGTGGCTGACCACAACGTGCGGGCCGATCGATGGGCCGAGCGCAGAAAAGCCGCGACGCCAAATGCACCCAACTTCGCCTGCTTCGGTGGTCGACCATCGGAACCGTAGTCAAAACGGGTCACCGAAATGCCATCGTGTGATTCAGAGATAGGATCCGACGGCGAAACCTTGGGGGCGAGCACTTCCGTGCGAAAGTCGCGGGCCAGCCCTTCGTGAAGGCGCTGGATGTAACGCCCTCTCGCCGGGTAGGTCGCACTGGGGTAGGCAGCCGTGATCACGCGAACGTGCGGCCGATCACTCACGCCGCACCGCCGGCGGACTCATCGTCCGCTGCCGCCCGGCCCTCCACCGCCTCGTCGCTCGGGCCCCAACGCACGCGGTAGCCGTCATCTTGTCCGTCTCGGCGGTACGACAGCCACTCGCCCAGGAACCCCGTCGCGATCAACTGAACACCGATGGCGACCAGGAGCACCCCGAGAGCTAACAGTGGGTAACGAAACCCGATCGTGCCTTCGGCGAGTCGCAGATAAGCGATGTACCCGCAGATCGTCACGCCTCCGATCCCGCAGGCAGAGCCGAGCTGAATGAAAAGATGCCCCGGCCGCGAGTGGTATCGAATCAGGCACAGCACCGCGATCAAGTCTATGAACACGCCCGGAAACCGATTGCCTCCGAAACTCGAAACGCCTCTCTGCCGAGGGCGATGCGTCACAGGAACTTCGACGCTTCGGTAACCCCACCAGTTTGCGAGCAACGTCACAAAGCGAAAACGGCCGCCCGCGAGCCGTAACTCTTCGGCGAGCTCTCGACGCATCGCTTTGAATCCACAATTCAGATCGCGAATCTGGCGCCCGGTAGACAGCCGGATGAGACCGTTGAAAACGGAGGACTGCAGCCGCTTGTGCCACGGATCCTTGCGATCCTGACGCCACCCCGTGGCCAGATCGGCACCTGCGGCCAACGCCTCGAGTAGCTTTGGCAGTTCGGCTGGATCTTCCTGAAGGTCGCCGTCGATCGTCGCCACGATCACTCCCCGCGATTGCGCAATACCCGCAGCCAACGCGGAGCCTTTGCCGAAGCGTCGTCGTAGGCCCAATGCAAGCACGTCGCTTTCGGCACGGGCCGCCTCGCGAATGAGTGCACCCGTTTCATCCGTCGAGCCGTCGTCGACCAGGATCAACTCGAACGATCCATCGAGTGATCGCAGCGCGGACAAGCAAGCCTTCACCAGCTCTTCGACGTTCTCGGCTTCGTCGAACAGCGGCACGATCAACGAAAGGTCGACGGAGTGCTCACTGTTCACAGCGCCTCCGGCACAGGAAGGTGGTACTCGTTTCGCAAGATTTCCAGCAGGTCCCAGAAGTTCTGCACTTCGTGGTTCGGAGCTGTCTCGCTGTCCACCTCGAGATACGGTCCCTCGCGCCGGATTCGAACCGTAATCAATCCGACCGCGTTCGCGGGGTCTATGTCGAGGTGTGGATTGTCGCCGACGTACATGCAGTGGCTCGGCTTGAGATTCAGATCGCCGCACGCTCGCTGATAGAGCTTCACGTTCGGCTTCGAGATGCCAAGCTGATGGGAGATGAACACCGCGTGCGGAGAGAGAAACTGTGCGAGGTTGAGTCGCACGAGCTTCTCGGACTGCTTGATACCAAGCCCCTCCGTGATCACTCCTCGCACTAAGTCATCGACCATCGCCAACCGACGAAGCGCCTCGAACGCGTCTTCGAACGGCTCGAGGAACCGAAACTTCGTTTGGTGATACGCAACGACTCCAGCCGCGATGATCAGCATCGGGTTGCGCCCGCGATAGACACGACGCGGTATCCGCTGCAGCAACTTGTCGAAGTGGTTCTCGTGGTTCGAGGAGAATTCACGAATGACTTCGCAGAGCTCCGAGTAGAGAGCGTCGGCCTCCATCTCCAAGCCGGCGTCGATCATCGCCTCGATCGCCGCGTGCCGCGCCTTGGACGCGAACGCGCTAGTCGAGTACAGCGTACCGTCGATGTCGAAGAAAATTGCCTTTAGCGAGCTCACGGAGTCCTCTGTTCGACTACCCGACTCATGACAAGATAAAGCTAAACCGCCGGCCAAAGACCCTCGTTGTGAGGAACTCCGACCGGCGGCTTCATCTTCGTTCGATCACGCGAGCCCGTGCCCACACGACCTATGTCTCCGAGAGTTCTAGTTGAACAGCTCTCGCTCTTCAGCGCGCAGATCGACGATCCGAGCCGTGAGAAGAATGTAGAGACTACGCTTCTCGCTCAGGTACGCCTTGCGGCGGAAGAGGTTCTTGATGAACGGGAGGCGCCCGATCAGCGGCACGAACGCTTCGTATTTGCGTTCGTTCATGCTTCGGAAACCACCGAGCAGTACCGTTCCGCCATCCGGAACCGTGACCGAGGTGAACGCCTGCTGGAGGGAAATCTCCGGCAAGTCGATGTCGACCAAGGTTGCGGCTGCGAGAAGCGACCCGAGACTCACGGTCACCGTCGTGATGATTCCGTTGACCAAGCTCGCCAGCGTCGGACGCACGTCGAGCGTGATGTACTTACGATCCGCCGAGATCACCGGACGGACGTCGAGGATCACACCCTCTTGGAACGTCGCGACGACCGGGTCGGCGACTTCCTGAACGACGAGTCCCGTACCACCGGAGACCAACTCGTAATCCTGAACGTAGGATCGCTGCGTGATCACGGAAACGTGAACGCGCTGGCCGTTGGACGCCGTGACTCGCGGCGCGGTCACGATTCGAGCTTGCCGCTCTTCGTGGGACGCTCGCAAGATTGCGTTGATCTGGAACGGATCGAGCCAGGTGACCTGCAACGTCAACCCTTGCAGTGCCGCGTTCAGACGAGAGCCCTGCGCAGCCCCGACGAAGCCGTCGAGAATGTGCTGGATTCGACCCGCGAGGCGGTCTTGGCCCTGGATCAAACTCGGGTTCGTCGGGTTACCAAGGTTCATGAAACCCGGGTCGAGTCCACCGGTAGACGCGGTGTTCAGCAAGCCGTACGCGGTACCGAACCCGGTTCCCGGAGGCTGACCGAGGTTGCGACTGTCCACCCCGATATCCTCGAGGAAGTCGTCGACCATGTCGATGAAACGCGTCTCAACGATCACGAAGACGTCAGAGTCTTTGCGAAGGTTCGAGAGGAAACGCTGCGTCGACAAGTGAAGATCACGCGTCGCGGTGACCAGCAACTGGCCCTTGTGACCCGTAACTTCAGAACCACTGTTCTCCCAGAGTTCTTCGCCGGTGGTCTCTTTGATCAATTCGGCGAGGTCCTCCGCGGTCAACGGCTCGGTGTCGTCTTCGTCGTCGGCTTCGAACCCGAACGGGCTCGCGCCATCGTCACCCTCGTCGTTCGACTTCACGCGGATTTGCGGTCCGGGGAAGTCTTTGATCCGGTTCAGGATGTCGCTGATGTTGTAGATGTGGAACACGGCGTTGCCGTGCGCACGATCCTTCTCGGTAATGTAGAGCGTGTTCTCGCGGAACGTGTACGCGAGATTGGTATTGGCGAGGATCAGGTCGAGCGCTTCAGACAGCTTGACCCCCTCGAGCTTCAAGTCGACCGTCACGTCTTCGGCGTCGATCTCGGGATCGATCGTGATGTTCAGGTCAGCGATCCGGCGCAAGAAGTTGACGACGGATTGAAGCGACTCGTTGGCAAAGTTGATGTCCGGAGAGACGTCGTTGAGGATCTTACGGATCCGACTAACTTCGAAGTCTTCTTCGAATCGCAACTCCGTGACGCGGCGGGCGCGCGGCTGGACTTGCGTCCGCCAATCGTCCGGATCGCCGGTGAATCGGAACGGCTCGTCGTACGGGATCGCCGCTTCGAGAACACCATCCCAAGTCGCTTCTACTTGTTCGGCGTCAGCCTCGAGGATCGAGACGTAGTCTTGCGCCTCTTTCCAGTCGCGAGCTCGCACGATGTAACGACGGGCGATCCGATTCTGCGGCTCCAGATCGAGCACAGCCTCGCAAACGCGAATGACCGTGTCGTAGTCCTTGAGCCCCATGCTGTCGCGAGCGTTGTCCAGCAGAGTGTCAACGCGCTTGGCGCGCTCACTCTGGGCACGAGCTTCACGCTTGCCGGCTTCCGTCATCGCCGTCTCTTGCTGGTTCTTGGTCCGCATCTCGTTGAGACGGATCTTCAGCGCGTTCGCTTCGTTGAACTTGGACTGTGCTTCCGTCCTCAATTCCGAAACGTCAGTGCCGTAGTTGAACCAAAGCAGATTCTGACGAGCACGAGCGTAGTTCTCGAGCGCGAGTTCGACGTTGTCCTTCGCCATGTACTCGTCGCCGCGAGCGACCATGCGTCGCGTCTCGGCCAATCGCTGTGCGTCACGCACTTCGATTTCGTAGGAGAACTCTTCCATCATGGAAGTGATCTCACCGTCACGTTTGCCGAGGAACATCATCGACAGAACGCGCTTGCGCTTTGCCTCTTCGTCCGACGGATCGAGCGCGACGGCTTCGGTGTAGAGTCGCTCCGCGTTCTCGTAGTTCGACTCGTGGAAGTACTTGTCGGCTTCCCGAACCTTGAATTTGGCCTCTTGGCGACGACGCTGCGCGTCCGCGTCAATCCCGGTGATCATGTCGTCGACTCGAGGGTCGGCGCCACCCACCTGGTTGCTCGTGCCACCACCGACAGTGTCGGCGTTATCGGTTATCGCTTTCGCGTTTCCGTCGGTATTCCCCATCGGGGTCTCGGAAGACCCGTCACTACTAGGACTCGAACCGCAACCGGTCAAGCCGCTGCAGCCGAGGCCGAGGATCGCAGTCGCGACCAGGAGTCGGCTCGTCATTCGACGACCGGCAAGCACTCGGAACATCCCTGTCTCCATTCGCATCCCCTGAAACGGTCTTCACCGAGTCACGCGCTAGCGTGTGCTCGAATGACCCACCCCGAGGAAGGACCCGGGGCCACATCGCGCGTGAACACGCGACGCCGTTCGCTTCACTGTCTCTTCAAATCTTCAAATCTTCTTCAGCACGCTAATCGTGAGCACTCTTCGCTCTTTACCGCTCGCAACCTCGAGCGTTTCGAGCCAAGCGGCGTATCCTGCCGACAACGGCTTCCGGGAGCAACAGCTGTCGGAGTAACGATCACTCCAACCCTCCCGACTCCGCGGCTGAGAGCGCGAAGACCGCCGACTCTCAACACTGAAATCCTCGCGCGCCTCTGTCACAAGCCCGTCACCGTGCTCGCGTCGTAAAACCCAGCATTCAAACGACCTAGGTTTTCCGCTGCGCACCACGACGCGATGACGGTCATCGCCGCCGCGGTCTCCTAGTCGATATCCACCGCCGGCGCGGCAAAACGAATGTCTTCGACGCCGACCCTATGGCAGGCGTTCAAGACGT
>JAJFFE010000093.1 GCA_021776775.1 Planctomycetota bacterium
ACCATTCTGTTCCAGGCGAGGAGCAGCGGGTGGGCCCGACTCCGTTGGGTGTCGGTTGGGATATGTGGATGTTGGCAGGCGCTATGTGATTCCTGTCGGCGATGCGGATGGGCCACCTCGCCCGGGCGAGATTTGGCGGTCGCGGTGGTTCCTCTGTTTTGGACTCAGTTTCGAGCGATGAATCTTAGAACTTTTCGTCTTTCGTTTGACAGGGTTTTCACGCTTCGCTGGTCACGGTGTCCGCTGCTCGTTGCGCGAGTGTTGTGGCAGTGCTGGTTGCGTGCGTACGCGGCGTTGTTGGTCGTCGACGGAGTCGAAGTATCGCTATGCGTTGATCGTTCGTTGGGCGCTGGAAATCTTGCATTGCAGATCGTGGTTTATAATAGGACCCGTTAGCAGTGAGGCACTTGCACCTAACAATGGAGAGTCAGAGTTATGGACTATGGTCGACATGTTACCGGTCTTTCGGGAGAAGAGCTCGACGCGGAAGCGGTTCGATTGGTTCGGGTCGAGAAGCGGCATGTTGCCTTGTTGATTCCCCGAGGCGGATGGCTCGGCCGGCGCAGATTGCCCTGCTGCGGCGAGCGAGGATCGCCGGAGCCAGAACCCCGGGAGCCAGGGCGCCCAGAGTCAACCACGATCAGCCTCTACGAAACCAGGTTCCGTCGAGCCAGCTCAGGTCGACTCGTTCAACGTTCGCTTCGTGGCGAGCAAGCGGCTCAAGCTGAAGATCTAGCGGCTGGCCGAAGTGTTGGGTGTGCATGGCTCTTTCGAGAACTTGGCCAACGTCCTGGAAGCGGCTGTCGACCTAGCGCTCGAGAAGAAGGATCCCATGGAGAAGCTCGAGCGTCGGCGGAAGCGTGATCTGAAAAAGGCCGCGGCCAATGCGCAGACGAACTCATCTCGCCGAGACGAGGTTTCGCCCAGTTCTGACGGCTTGGACTCTGCAGAGGCCAAGGAACGATCCCGATACATTCCAAGTGAAACACGTGAGCGAGTGCTCCACCAAGCCGGGCAGCGGTGCGAATTCGTCGGCCCTGATCAGCATCGCTGTGGTGTGCGAACTGGCCTTCAGATCGATCACGTCGTTCCGTTCAGCAAGGACGGCTCAAATGACGAGATCAACCTGCGAGCCCTCTGCCCAACACACAACGCTTGGTATGCGGAACGGGAGTTCGGAACTGAGTTCATGCGTTCGAAGATCGCCGCGTCGCGGAAGTCGTCAGAACCCATCGATCAACCAACCGGAGTACGCGAGCCGCGACCTCAGTATCACGCGGCACGACATCCAGTGACCCTGTACCCAACAACACGGGGCATACGTTGGAGTTGAGCGCACGGGCGGATCGGGGCCGTCCCAGTCTCCAACATCTTCCCGGCGCCAAAGCCCACCTCTGGCGACGACTTCCACACGAGATCCATCCTGCGCCGCGATCAAACCCGTACAATCATGGGTCACCCTTCGACGGATCGAGCCCGCGTTGTACGGATTTCACGGCCAATACCTAAGAGTCGACCTGGGGCGCGGCACTAGCGAGCGGATTCCGCTCGATGAAGCCGTGCTCCGCCGATACCTCGGCGGCGTCGGCCTGGCGACGTGGATACTGCACCGCGAGTCGACCGCGGAGTACGACCCGCTCGGCCCGGACGCCCCGCTGATCTTCGCGTTCTCGCCGCTCGTCGGGACGCCGCTGACGACATCCGCGAAGTTTGCGGTCGTGGCAAAGAGTCCGCTGACCGGCATGATCTCCGACGCTCTGTCGAGTTCACACTTTGCGATCGCCGGGAAGAAGCTCGGCGTCGACGCGATTGTGTTCGTCGGCCGCTGTGCAGAGCCGTCGATCTGGGTCAACGGCGAACTGGAGGCGACCGACTTGTGGGGATCGTCAGCAGCCGAGGCGGAGCAAGCGCTGTCCGACCGCGGGCGGGTCGCGGCCATTGGGATCGCCGGCGAGAAGCTGGGTCACTACGCGACCATCTCCAACGACGGGCGACACGCGGGGCGCGGTGGTCTCGGCGCGGTGATGGGATCGAAGCGGCTGAAAGCGGTGGTCGTCCGAGGATCCGAACGTCAACCGCTGCATGACGCCAAGCGCGTCGTCGCCATCGCCGGGGACTTGTCGAAGCGATCCTTCGGTCCCGCCACAGCGAAGTATCGCGAGCTCGGGACGGCGTCGAACATCCTCGCGTTCAACCGGCTTGCCGCGCTTCCCACCCGGAACTTCCAGACGGGCGAATTCGAAGGGGCAGCCGCACTGTCCCCCGAAGCGCTCGCTGCCGGCCGCACCAAGACGCGAAAGTCGTGCGCGTCGTGCACCATCGGCTGCGAACACCTCTACCCGATGGCCGACGGCAAGTCGGTGCGCATGGAATACGAGAACCTATTCGCGCTCGGTCCGCTCTGCGGCATCTCCGACCGCGACGTCGTGCTCGCCGCCTCACAGAAGTGCGACGACCTCGGACTCGACACGATCTCGGCCGGAGGAACGATCGCCTTCGCCATGGAGTGCTCCGAACGCGGCTACCTTCCCGATGCACCGCACTTCGGTGACGGCGAAGGCTTGCTCGAATTGCTCGACGCAATCGCCCACCAACGGGGACCGCTCGGCCAACTTCTTTCGCGCGGATCACGCGCGGCGGCGCTCGAGATCGGTCACGACACCATCGCTTTCGCGCCACAGGTCAAGGGGCTGGAACTCCCGGGCTACGAGCCGCGCGCGCTGCAAACCATGGCGCTCGGCTTCGCGGTCGGAACTCGCGGGGCGGATCACAACAAGTCCGGTGCGTACGAAGTTGACTTCTCCGACTCGGTCGATCGGCTTGTCGGCACCGATCAGTCAGCGGCAGCGGCGGTCGAGACCGAAGATAAAGCGGCGCTCTTCGACTCCATGATTCTCTGCAAGTTCCTGCGCGGCGTCTTCTCGGACGTGTTCGAGGAGTCCGCCGACATGCTGCAAGCGATCACCGGCTGGCCGATCGATGGAGCCGAGCTGCGCTCGACCGCCGCAAGAATCGTCGCCGCCAAAAAGGCGTTCAATATCCGCGAGGGGTGGACTCCGGAGTTGGACACGCTGCCCGAGAGATTTCTGTCCCACGGTCTGCCCAGCGGAGCCTCGAAGGGAGCCGTCGTCCCCCGCGAGCGGTTGCAGGGAATGATCCGCGCCTATAACCTGACGCGAGGCTGGACCGAAGACGGTTTCCTTCCCCAGAACACACAGCGAGATCTCGACCTGCCCGCCCCCCGGTAACTAGGGGCGGGATTTAGGGTCGCCCGCAACCTCCGAGGAACCCCACTCGCCGAACGAGCCGCCCACCCTTGGGTAGCCCCCGCTCGGCCGCGACGAAAGACTGCGCCCGTGACGCTCGACACCGCCCAGCAGACTGTCACTCTCACGATCGACGGCAACTCGGTCACAGTTCCCAAGGGAACGACCATCTGGGACGCGGCACGAAAAGCCGACATCGACATCCCGGCTCTTTGTCACGACCCGCGCATGAAGCCGGTCGGAGTCTGCCGCATGTGCGTTGTTGACATTGGCGCCCGCGTGCTCGCCGCGTCGTGTGTTCGCGAGTGCGACGACGGCATGGAAGTTCACACCACCAGCCCGCTCGTCGAACGCAGCCGATCGATGTTGACCGAGCTCCTCATGTCGGACCAGCCGGAGATCGACCCTAAAGAAACGACGACCGGCGACAACGAGCTACTGGCGCTTGCTCGACAATACGAGGTCAACGGCAAACGGTTCGCGCATCAAAATTCGCGACCTGTCGACTCCACGTCGCCAGTCATCCATGTCAACCACCAAGCGTGCATCATGTGTGATCGCTGTATTCGTGGTTGCGACGACATTCAGTCGAACGAAGTCATCGGACGCACCGGCAAGGGATACACGGCGCGAATCGCGTTCGACCTCGACAACGGCATGGGCACGAGTACGTGCGTGTCGTGCGGAGAGTGCGTGGCGGTCTGCCCGACCGGCGCGTTGACCAACAAGCCTCTTGCGACCCCGGCGCTCGCCAAGCGAAGCGATCTCGAGCAGGTCGACAGTGTTTGTCCGTACTGCGGAGTGGGGTGCGCGCTGACCTACCACGTCGACAAGGCGAAGAACAAGATCGTCTTCGCCGATGGTCGGCCGAGTCCCGGGAACGAATCGCGTCTCTGCGTGAAGGGACGCTACGGTTGGGACTACGCGCTGCACGATCAGCGTTTGACCAAGCCGCTCATCCGCCGCGAGGAAGCGTACCCGAAGGGCGCGCTCTCGAAAGATGTCAAAGGCGAGCAAGACGGCAAGCGTAGCAAGGCGGGCGGCCTCGTCGACTACGAGGAAGTGATGCCGTCGTTCCGCGAGGCGACCTGGGATGAAGCGCTCGACCTCATCGCCAAGAGGCTCTCTGGCATTCGCGACGAGCACGGCGGCAACGCGCTCGCTGGGTTCGGCAGCGCGAAATGCTCGAACGAAGAGGCGTACCTCTTCCAGAAGCTGATCCGCGCCTGCTTCGGCACCAACAACGTCGACCACTGCACGCGACTGTGTCACGCGTCGAGCGTTTCCGCGCTGCTCGAAGGCATCGGCTCCGGTGCGGTGACCACGACGTACCGAGACATTCAGAACTCGGACGTCGCGATTCTCACGGGAACCAACACGACCTCGAACCATCCGGTGGCAGCGACCTTTTTCAAAGAGGCCGCGAAGAACGGCACCAAGCTCATCGTCATCGATCCCCGCGAGAACGACATCGCCGATCAAGCGTGGAAATTCTGCAAGATCAAGCCGGGCACCGACGTCGCCTTCTACAACGCGCTGATGCACGTGATCCTCGAAGAGGGGTTGGAAGACCAAACGTACATCGACAAGTTCACCAAGGAGTTCGACGCGCTGCGCGCCAAGGTCAAAGAGTACGACCCAGAGCGCGCGTCGAAAATCTGCGGCATTCCAGCCGCCGAGCTGCGCGAGATCGCGATCACCATAGGCAAAGCGAACGCCATGGTCATCTACTGGGGCATGGGTATCTCGCAGCACGTGCACGGAACCAACAACGCACGCTGCCTCATCGCCTTGACCCTGCTGACCGGTAACGTCGGTAAGCCGGGCTCCGGATTGCACCCGCTGCGTGGGCAGAACAACGTGCAGGGTGCCAGCGACTCGGGCCTCATTCCCATGGTGTTCCCCGACTACCAGTCGGTGACCGACGACACCATTCGCGGTCGCTTCGAAGCGGCGTGGGGCAAGAAGCTCGATCCCATCCCCGGGCTAACCGTCGTGGAGATCACGCGCGCCGCGCTCGCGGGTGACATCAAGGGCATGTACATCATGGGTGAGAACCCGTTCTTGTCCGACCCGAACGTCAACAAAGTGCGCAAGGCGCTCTCGAACTTGGACTTCTTGGTGGTGCAGGACATCTTCCTCACCGAGACCGCCGAGTTCGCCGACGTCATTCTTCCGGCCAGCGCTTACCTCGAAAAACTCGGTACCTACACCAACACCGACCGCCGCGTGCAAGTGGGACGGCCGACGCTCGAAATGCCGGGCGAGGCGCGACTCGATTGGGAGATCATCTGCGAGATCTCCACGCGCATGGGCTACCCGATGAGCTACGACGGACCGGAAGCGATCTTCCGCGAGTTCGCCGACCTGACCGATTCGTACAAGACGTTCACGTACGACAACCTTGGGCCGACCGGTAAGCTGTGGCCGAACGCAACGCCCGAAACCGACGACGGGCCGGTCGTGCTGTTCGGCGATGGGTTCCCCACCGCCGACGGTCGTGCGACATTCGTGCCGGCCGATTGGGAAGCGTCCAAGGAACTGCCGGACGATGACTACCCGTTCGTCTTGAGCACCGGGCGTCTGCTCGAACACTGGCACACCGGATCGATGACTCGCCGCTCGAAGGCGCTCGACGCCATCAGCCCGTCGGCCTACGCCGGGATTCACAACGACGACGCCAAGCGCCTCGGTATCGAGGAAGGCGACATGATTCGTATCTCGAGTCGACGAGGGACGATCACCATCGCGGCAAAGATCGCCGAGCGCGAAACGCCGGGCGGTGTGTTCGTTCCGTTTCACTTCCGCGAGTCGGCGGCAAACCTGCTGACGCTCGACGAACTCGATCCCTCCGGGAAGATCCCCGGCTTCAAGTTCTGCGCGGTCAACATCGAGAAGGTCTAGTTGCAAGCGAAGCTGTAGTGCGAGCGGGTGGCCGCCGGCCCTCGCTCGACTAACATCTCGTCCCGTGACGACACGTTTCGTTCAGCCACGCCCGGCAAGACGCCCGCCAGGCGTGGCTGCAACTCCCCGCGCCAACGCCAATTCTGACACCGAGACACAACTCCGATATTGTGGCCGAATTCTTGACCCCTCGACCGCACTGCTCGGTATCTCATCCGTGAAGGAGGCGTTCGCGTGCAACGAGAATCCGCAGTCGTGTCGATAGACGAGCTGCTCGAACACCGCGGTTGGGTCACCGAGCTGGCGCGATCCCTAGTGCGCGACGTGCACCGGGCGGAAGACGCCATCCAGAACACATGGATCGCAGCGCTCCGGAATCCGCCTCGGAAATCGGAGTCTGGGCGAGCGTGGTTGGGGACCGTCGTCCGCAACTTCGTACGACTCGGCTACCGAGCGGACAACCGACGGACGAACCGCGAGCAACGAACCGCGCAGCCCGAAGTCCTTCGCAGCGACGACGATCCGGTTGAACAGCTCGAAACACAGAGCGCGGTCATCGCGGCCATTCGCAAGCTGCCGCCGTCTTCTCGCGACGCCATCGTGCTGCGGTACCTGCAGGGGCTGACTCCGACCGAGATATCGGCGCGCACCGGAGAGTCGTACGAAGCGGTCAAGACGCAGTTGCGGCGCGGACGCGACCAGCTCCGACAATCACTCGATCAACAGTACGGAGACACGCAGAGCTGGCTGCCCGTTTTGCTCCCGTTCACGGACCAAGCCTGGTCCGCCGTCGCCACAGCAACAACAACGAGCACGGTTAGTAGTGCTGCCGTCACAGGAGGAGTGTTCATGTCCACGAAGATCACCGCGGCCGCCGCCGCCATTGCTCTGGGCTTCGCGTCGTACTCATGGGTCCTGAGTAGCAGGCTCGACGAAACGCAAGCGGCGCTCGCGGCCAAGGATCGCGAGCACGCCGGCCTCGCGAGTGATCTCGATCAGGCTCGTCGGAACATGACCGAACTCGATGAACGGTTCGCCAAGGTCTCGCTGCGCGAAGAAAAGATGGCGGCGACGCTGTCCAAGCTCTCGCAAGCAAAGCCTCCCGAGACCACGGAAGCGCCGACCGCGACAACGTTTCAGCCGATGAAGCGACAGACGACCTTCGGCAATCTGGACGACGTCAACGCCGTCGCGCAAGCCGCGGCAGATCGCGGTGATATCGAAACGCTGTGGACTCTGGCCGCCGAGCTGATCGCGATGGGCGAACCCGGGTACGAAAAGCTCATCGAGTTGGCTCACCTCGTCGAAGGGGAGACGATCAACACGCTATGGCGCAACGAAGAGGTCATGGTGGGGCCGTTTTTCAAGACCGCTGCGCAGCATGTGGATCAGCTACTCGACTTCGGCCTCTACCTCGACACCAAGAATGACAGTGAACTGCCGAAGTTCATGAAAGACGTCAAAAAGGAGATGACTCACGAGTTCGGAGTGGTCTTGCTCGGCTTCTACGACGGCGAAAACGTCGAACTTCTGGACCGGTATGTCGCGAAGTTCGCCAAAGGGCTGCCGCTCGACAATCCATTCGAGGGTCGCTACTCCGACGACATGATTCGCGCTCTCGGGCAGATTCGCACTGAAGCGTCGACCGACTTTCTGCTGGAGCTTCTCCCCCGCGCAGACAGCAAGCGGTGGGTCGAAGTGGTCGTACAGTCACTGGCGTGGCAAGCGAGCGATCGAGCATTGGACGCGCTGATCGCGTACCGCCGCGACATGCCGGCCGATGCCGACCTCGAAGTCATCGACGCGGCTATCGAGTTCTTGCAGTAACGGGAAGTCGCTCTTCACTGACGGAGCGACCGCGTCCGTCGGCGACGGAGAGACAGGTACAGGGTGACGACGACTCCGAGCAGCGGAACTACGTACCATGGCGAGAGTAGCTTCATCCAGGACGGCCATTCGATGGTGGTCACACTGACGGGATCCGCGTAGTACTCAGCGTCGTACTTGGCATCGACATCGCCACCCTCCGCGATCCAGCGAAGTTCGTTCTCACGCAATTCGGTGTACCACGATGCGGCATCGGCCAGCTCTACGCCAAATCGAGTTTCTAGATCGGAGAAGGTCGCGTTCTTCTGCACACCCAGACCGTCTTTCGCCAACTGTCGATACTTCGCTTCGGCCGGCGTTCCCCGGGTTTGATACGACGCCTTCAAGTAGCAACGGGTAGCAAGGCGCGATGAGTCCTCGGGCCAACGGCCCGCGTTGAGGGCGTCGCCGAGCAACTCGAGCAGGACCGGCGAATCCGAGTTTCCGAAGCGAACCATGCCGAGCAGCCCGTGGTTGATACGCCGAAGAAGCTCTCCCTCCGCTTCCAAACGCCGCTCCGTCCCCATCTTCTCTCTGAGGAAGTCGACGAAGTTCGGCGAGTACGAACTCAGCGGAAGAGTGGGCGGGAACTCGACTCTACGATCGATCAGAAACTCGACTACGTGTTGCTGTACGACTTCGCGTCCGAAGTGCGCGTCGGGGTTGATCTCGATCGCGCGACGAATCCACTTCAACCCGGACTCGAGGTCCCCGGCGTGCACGAAGAAGGTACCCAAGTTCGCGGCCGTCTCGTACTTCCCCGGCGCGAGCTGCTCCTTGCGCTCCATAATCTCGATCGCCTTGGCGGTATCCCCGGTCTTTTCGTAGGCGACAGCCAGATCATCGAGCAGCGGTAGCGAAGTCGGATCGGTCTCGAGCTTGGCCAGACGGTCGGCTATGCGCCACTGGTAATACTCAGGGGAGTGGCGACGAAACTTGCCGGTGATCAACTCCAGTGCCGACGGGAATCGAGACCGCTCCATCTGCAGCGTGTCGCGGTCCCAGATACAGGCGAGTAGGAACGGCGCACCGAGCAGGGCAAAGACCGCGATAGGCCGTCGGTTCATGGGACCTCCGGCTCGATGACGCACCACGATGCACTATGTTGCAAGCACGAAGCCGACGAACGCAAATCGGGCTCGCCGGCGACAATCGCCCACGAGCCCGATCCACGTCTACCGCAGCAGACACTTAAGAAAATATCGTCGCCGCCCTACTTGAACCGTCGGTGCGCACCCTTCGTCTCCGCCGCTTCGCCGCGCGACTTGCGCTCTTCGGCGAGGTGCTCGGCGTACGCTTGGTAACTGCCCTCGAAGAAGCGGACTTGGCCGTCGCCTTCGAACGCCAGAATGTGGGTCGCCAGGCGATCGAGGAAGTAGCGGTCGTGGCTGACCACGATCGCGCAGCCCGGATAGCCCATCAACGCTTCCTCGAGCAACCGCAGCGTCGGAATGTCGAGGTCGTTGGTCGGCTCATCCAGCAGCACCACGTTGCCACCGCGGCGCAGCATCTTTGCCATCTGCAGTCGGTTGCGCTGACCACCCGACAAGTCACCGACGAGCTTCTCTTGGTCTTCGCCGGTGAAGCCAAAGCGCGCGACGTAGCCGCGCGACCGAACCTCTTGGCGACCGACCCGGAAGGTGTCGTGACCCTCGGAGATCTCCTCGAACGTCGTCTTCGAGCCGTCGAGATCTTGGCGGCTCTGGTCGACGTAGCAGATTTCGACGGTATCGCCGATCTCGACCGTTCCGGAGTCCGGCTCTTCTTCTTTGACGATGAGCCGAAGCAGCGTCGTCTTACCCGCTCCGTTCTCACCGACGACACCGATGATCCCGCCGGGCGGCAAGTCGAAGGTGAGATCGTCGAGCAACACGCGGTCACCGTACGCCTTGGTCACACCGTTGAACGAGATGACCTTCTCGCCGAGACGCTTGCCGGGCGGAAACGACAGCTCGGCCATCTCCTCGCTGCGATCGTACGTCTGCTCTTGCAGATCGTTGAACGCGGCGATTCGCGCCTTGTTCTTCGCCTGGCGTGCCCGTGGCGACTGACGAATCCACTCGAGCTCTCGCTTGACCGCCCGCTGGCGGGCCGACTCCTTGCGCTGTTCGGTCGCGAGAAGCTTCTGCTTCTGCTCGAGGTAGTCCGAGTAGTTGCCTTCGAACGGACGACCGGTGCCCTGATCGAGTTCGAGCATCCAACCGACGACGTTGTCGAGGAAGTACCGGTCGTGAGTGATGACCAACACGGTTCCGGTGTAGTCCATCAGGTGCTTCTCGAGCCACCCGACCGTCTCGGCGTCGAGGTGGTTGGTCGGCTCATCGAGAAGAAGCACGTCGGGGTGCGACAACAACGTGCGGCACAGCGCGACGCGACGCTTCTCACCCCCCGAGAGGTGCTCGACTTCGGAATCACCAGGCGGACAGTGCAGCGCGTGCATCGCTTGATCGATATGTCGGTCGAGTTCCCACGCGTCCGCCTGTTCGATCTGCTCTTGCAGCACGGCCATGCGGTCGTACGCCTTCTGCATGTCGGCGTCAGAGAGGTCCTCACCGAGCTTCATAGAGACCGCTTCGAAATCGGCAAGCAGCGCGCGAATCGGCTCGACTCCGAGCTCGATGTTTTCGCGCACGGTCTTCGTTCCATCGAGCTGCGGCTCTTGACGGACGTGAGCGATACGAAGTCCGGACTTCTTCTTGATCACACCTTCGTAGCCGTCGTCTTCGCCGGCGATGATCTTGAGGATCGTCGACTTTCCGGAACCGTTACGTCCGATGATTCCGATCTTCGCGCCGTAATAGAAGCCGAGCGTAACACCCGACAGAACTTCCTTGGTGCCGTACGTCCGACGCAGGTCTTGTACCGAGAAGATGATCTCTTGATCGCTCATGACAGACTTTCGATCTCCTCGAAGACCTCTTCGTGCTCGGGGAAACGATCCAGCTTCTTCTTCGAGAAGACGAGCTGTCCGTCACACTCCACTTCGAACACGCCACCCTTGCCGACGATCAACTCAACCGAGATGCCATCGAAACGTTCCTTGAGCGCGCCCTCCAGACTGGAGGCATTGGGCTCGTAATTTCACATGCCGCAGTACTCGATGGTGACTTTCATTGTGGTGCTACCTTTCTGGCCCAGAAGTGACACAGGCCGATGCCGATGCGCCCGCTCGGAACGTCGCCGTCCGGCGGCAGTCCGCGGCCCGGTTGGGGCCAGCGGCGCGGAATCATACTCCGTCGGGGTGTGCGGGTCAGTACCGCTTTGGTAGGGTGATTCAGTCCAAATTTGCACCTGGCCAAGCGCTCAGTGGGAGGATCGTCCTCCGCCCTCGCTCCGGTCCAGTTTCGTCGTCAACCCAGCCGTCCGCTTCGGGGAGGACCCCTCCCCCGCCCACAAGTCGAAAGAGACCCGATGGAACGCGTCATTCAGACCATCGACCAAGAAGAGCAGCAAGCCGTCGACCGCCTGACCGAGTGGCTCCGCATCCCCAGTGTGTCGACCGACAGCGCGCACGCCGGAGATGTGCGCGCGGCGGGCGAGTTCGTTCTCGCAGAGCTGAAGGAAGCCGGGTTCGAAGCCCGCATGACAGATACCGCCGGCCACCCGGTGGTTACGGCCGAGTGGCTCGGTGCGAAGGGCGCGCCGACGGTACTGGTCTACGGCCACTACGACGTGCAGCCGCCCGACCCGCTCGATCTCTGGCGCAGCGGCCCATTCGAACCGACGATCGAGGGGCGCGACATCGTGGCTCGCGGAGCGACCGACGACAAAGGGCAAGCGTACGCGCTGGTCCGCGGGATCACGGCGGTCCT
>JAJFFE010000094.1 GCA_021776775.1 Planctomycetota bacterium
GCCCAATCGGTATCGGACCCAGGCCCGTGGCGCACAGCCGAGAACGAACACCAAGCAAGTCGACGCCGACTATCGGACTCATCGGCTTCCCTCTCGGACGAGCTCGGATAGTAGCGGACGAAGCGCATCTCGATCCCTCGACCGATCGCGAGAAATGGGGACGACTTGCCCCGAGACTCTTCCGTTGAGGGATTGCGTGACGTTCTGCGGCGTAACACCCTCCGTCGGAACCAGGAGGAGAATCCGGCCCGGTCCGCTCCCGTTCCACTCATGAATCGTTCGGGTCAGTCTCTCCAACTGACGGCAAATGACCTCCGATTCCGTGGGCTCGAACTCGAGGGCCGAGAAGATTGCTACGAAGAACTCGGGAATACCCCGTTCGAAGGCTGGTTCTCTAGTCAAGACGCAGTCGGCTCCCAAGCCGCCAAGTTGCCGGACAAGCTTAGGGGCGGGATCGCTCTGGGGATCGAGTCCGTCCTCGTACCAGGCGATGAGCTTGGGCAGGCTCGACCCTGCCGAGAGCCAAGGTCCGGGAGTCGATCCGGGCGCCAAGAAGCGACCTCGGTCTTGTTCTTGGGCGAGATCTCCCGTGCTTCGCAGTCGAGCCTGGTCAAGGTCTGACCACCCAAGCAAGGCGTCCAGCATCGAGAGTCGGCATCGTTCTCCCCAGAGCCGGTGTCGCCACACCCACGCGTGTTCTTCTTGGCGGTCCTGTTGAACAAGGGCGAGATACCACTGCCAGATCAGTCGATAACGGTCGTCGAAGAGAAGCGTGTAATTCGGCTCGGGTATTCCGTGCAGTTCACTGACGCTGTTCAAAGCTGTCGTGCGGGCCAGTCGTTCGGTCAGCCAGGTGAACGAGCGGACGCGGCGGAGTCGCGTCGAGCCGGTCCGATCAGCGTAGGACCCCAAGTACTTCCTTCCCGCTGCCTGACTACGTAGCAAGAAGTCCCGAAGAACTCGATTCTCGAGAGTATCGACGGCGTCTTCCCTCACGACCGCGAGGATACGCTCCTTTGCATCAGCTCTCTCCGCGATCGTTCGACCGGGGCGGGAGGCCAGCCAGCGAACACATGTCGGGTCGAGTTGTCGGGCTCGATCGAGGCGAGTGCGCGTCCGGTATCTTCGCAGCATTCTTCGCGGCCGCGTACAGAGGCTCTCGAGCAAGTGTTCCGTGTGTTCGGCAACTCTCACTACGAGGGATACGGGAGCCTCGCTCTCGATCGTTGTGTCGGAGACCATTCGCCGAACCGTCTCACTCCAATCGACCGATCGACGTCCGTCGATGCTAGTTCCTCCGGCGTCGAAGAGCTGACGGGCTAGTTCCACATGGCGGCCGATGACGCCGGCAGCAAGAGTTGACGGTTTCTGGTCGGCGCTTAGCGGATCGTTGTCTGCGCCCCTCGGCGGCTCAGGGCGAGGATCAGTGCCGCTGCAGTCCAGGTGGATTTCCGTCCACCGGGATCCGATATGGATCGAAATCGGAACCGGTCTCGACTGCGGCTCCAACACCGGGAGTTCCCAAGCCGTCCACTCTCGTTCTTGGTAGAGGACTCTCCCGATCCAGGGCAGCGCATAGGCTGGGCGGGAGAGCCGTACTTCCCGCGTGGTCGGAGGAGCGAGGAGCCGTGGACGACGACTTCCTCGAATCTCGAGCGTTGAATGGGCTGGATGCCCAACCTGCGGGCAAACCAGGCACACTGTCTCAGTCATGGTCCTGGGTCCGGTCATAGCCTTGCCAGAGGAACGCATGACCACGGCTCCCGCGGGCGATCTCGTCTGCTAAGCCGGCGTCGTCGAGCTCCTGGCTGACAAGTCGTTGTATCCGGTCAATGACGTCGCCTGATTCTTGCGGGTCCACACCGCGGAGTTTGGGAAGGACCTTCTGTTCGATCTGATCGGCCATCGCTTCTCGTACAGCGGTATCGACGTCGTCGACTGCAGGGTACCGGGAGACGTAGGCTGCGATTGCGAGCGCGGTTCGATGCCCGAAGGGACGTCCAACGCTTTGCAACGCTTCATTGGCAATGCGAGTCCACTCTTGAACCTGGTCCATGGCGTCCGAGTCCAGTCGACTGCTCTGGATCCATTGACGCCAGCTTGCGAATGACAACCTTCGCGGGGTCTCCTCCGAGGAGCCCTGCTGTCGAGATGAAGAGAGTTTGGAGGGCCGTCCGAATCGCAAGACGTTCGCCCGGTCGACAACTTTGTCGGACAGGGTCTGAGTGGACTCGTCCTCGTTCATCGTTCCGACAAAGAGAACGTTCTGATCCGCGAAGATTGGCAGGACCGAGCGAGCGCCTGCTTCCGCGTCCGACCGACCGAGGTCGATGGCCAGGCTCGCTCGCTTCCGCTCTGCGGCCTTTTTGGAATCGGTGTCTCGGCGTATCTCCAATCGGCTCAAGAAGTCGCTGAAGTAGTACTCGATGCGCGCGAGGTTCATCTCGTCCAACAGGACCAAGAGCATCGAGTCGTGAATCGGTGAGAACTCCTCCGCTGCCTTCCAATGAACCGGATCGAACGTTTCGTCCATCTGAAGGAGCGCACGGGTGAGTGGCGTGGGCTTGAACTTGCCCTCGACATGACTGAAGAACCCCGTGAGATCCAACGGGCTGTCCCAGCCAGGCTGAACGGCAACGTTGTGAAAGTACATTCCCAACGTGTCGGCGTACACTCGCGGTAGAAGGCTCTTGCCCGTTCCGCTGATCCCGGCGAGGACCAGTAACGGAGACTCATCGGCTACTTTCAGGCTCGTGTGGAACGCACGAATCACTCGATCGGAGAACAGCAGCCCGCGAGCGCGGAGGTCAGCCTGTACGGATTGGAGGAGTGCGACCTCATCGTCTGTTCGAGCCGGTTTCTCGGACAGGTTGGTTTCAAGCTCCGGTTCCCAGAGCGAGGAGAGTCGGTCGGCTCCGTCGGGACCGGCCGTCTGTTCCCACGCTCGCCGACGATCCTCGGCGAGTTGCTCGTAGGTTTCGATGCTCTTCTCGAGAGCCCTTTTCTGTGCCTGGAGTTCTCCGGACTGAGCACTCAACTCGTTGTAGGACTCCCTAAGGCTCCGAAGTTCTTCTGACTGCTCTTCGACTCGCCCCTGGAGTGCCTTGTTTGTTTGGGCTAACTGCTCGTTCTGCCGCTGGAGTATTTCGGCTTCCGAGCGAAGCGTCGGGAGCTCTCCCTTGAGCTCGCGACCCTCAGCCAGGACGTCGTCGAGATGCTTCAGCTCTCCCTCGAGCGTCGCCTTTCGCTCCGTTACTGACTCAAGGTCATTCTGCACCTCGGCGAGTTGTTCACGTCGTTGCGCAAGATCCTGGTCGAGACGGGTGAACTCGTCGCGCACGGCCTGAAGTTGATCGCGCTCTTCACGAGCCTCGTCCATCCATTGGCGCTGACGTGTAGCTTCATCGAGGATAGATTGCGCTTCGAACTGCTGTGCCTTGAGTTCATCGATTCGCGAACGCAGTTCACTTTCCTGGACTTTCAGCGCCTCGACGGTCTCGAGGATCTCCTTCTTCGGCAGCTCCTCGCGGATGCGACTCACGTAGTGCCAACACATGAACGCAAGTCCGCCGCTGAGTGCGAACCCTCCGGCGTAGAGGGCAACCATGGTTTCCCAGGTCATCAGCCCTCCTTCTTCGGGGCAGGTACCTCACGAAGCTCCTTGACGAGATCTTTGAGCGTGGAACCGAGTGTCGACAACTCGTCCCGGAGAGTCGTCAAGCCTCCTTTGACGTCGGAGCGAAGGCCAGTTACCTGGCCCTGCAACTGATCTCTGTCGTTTCTGAGTTCGGACACCTCGACGACTAGCGCAGCTTTTTCTTGGCGCACCTTTGAGAGTTGCTCCTGTTGTGCGCTCAAGGCTGAGAGTTCGGCCCTTAGGGCCGCGAGTTCCGCGCGGGTGCTCTCGAGTGAGGTAACCTCTGACTTGAGTCGAAGAGACTCGGCTCGAGCGTCACGGCCCTCTCTCACGGCCGCCGTTCTCTGTTGGCCTAGTGTCAGCAGTGCCGCTTCGAGCGCGTTCTTACGTTCCAGCGCCGCGTCAGCGCCACCCCTGACTCGACTTTCCTCCGACCGAAGCTCTTGGACTGTAAGTTCCAATTGATCCCGGCTCGCGGATAGCCGGTCTCTTTCGGCAGAGAGTGAGGTGATCCGGCTCATGAGTGCTTCGGAGTCCTTTTGCTGGTTCTTCAACGCTCGCGATCGCTCTTCCGCATCCGTCCGAAGCCGCATGACTTGGCTCGTTAGATCCGAGTGTTCATCGACTTGACTCTGGTTGGCGTCGACTTGCTTGCGAGCGAAGGCCAAATCATGGTTGATTTGCCTGAGCTGAGCTTCGGCATTTGCGATCAGCTTCTCTTTTGTCGTGAACTCACCGCGCTTGATCTCGATCTCTCCCTGGAGTCGCAGGAGTTGTTGCTGGGCTTCGGAGACTCGGGTGGTCTTCTGAAGTAGCGTGGCTGCCTCGGCTCGCAGGCTGTCGTTCTTTACCTGGAGACCTTCGAGCTCTTGTCGAGACTGAGTCAACTCACCTTCGATTCGACTCCTGTCGCCCTGGAGAGTGCCGATCTTTCCTTCGGAATCGATGAGTTCTAGCTGACGACGACGTTGATCGGCAGAGAGGGACTGCAGGGAGGCGGACAGTTCGTCTCGTCTCGTTTGCGAAGTCGCGACCTCCGATTTGAGGCTCCCGACTTCGGTGCGAAGAAGGGGGAGATCCGATCTAAGGGACTTGAGGGAAGCGGATAGATCTCCTCTTTCGTCGGTCTTGGCATCCCAGAGTGCACGCTCGCTGGCAAACCCGAGAAGCGCAACAAACGGGCCCGCCTGGAGTACTAACATGAGGATCGGCGCCGCCGTCGCGACGAAGAGAACCCCTCGGCGTTCGAGCTGACGTTTCGGACCAGGGGGGGCGGTGTTCGCATCGTTCATTTGAGTGCCTCTCGAATGTTCTGGATGCACGCGTCTATGTTGTCGCGAAGCTCGTAGACCCAATAACGAAGGACGGTCCAGCCGGCTGCCCGAAGCACGGCGTCTCGGTGGACGTCTTCCTCTCGAAGTGCTCCGGTAGCGTCGCGGTGATAGGTCTCGCCGTCGACTTCCACGTTGATCTTCTTTTCTGGCGTGAAGAGAGCAAAATCGAGATAGAACCCACAGGCTGGATACTGCTGCCATGCTTCGATCTCTCGCTCTGAGAACTCTCTTGCCAACCGGGGTTCCCAGACCGGGCCGACAAGATCGTGACGAATGGTGTACGAGCGATCATTCTGTTGATCGTGGGCTGCATCGAAGAGGCCGGAGACGATCTCTGCGTCCGAAGACTGTGCCCATTCGGCGTCGCCGAAGACATGAAGAACGGCCCTTGCGCGCGTCACGGCGACGTTGAATCGATTCGGGTCAGAGGTATAGAACCTCGACTTCCAGCCGGGCTCTCCGACGAGAGCCAAGAGAACGACGTCGCGCTCGCCTCCCTGAAAACCGTCTGCGGTCGAAGCTGTGAACTCCCACTGGCGAAGCGTCTTTGCCGGCAGTGCACGGTGCGCGTGGTCGGAGACGCGGTCTGCTTGTGCCCGAAATGGACTCACTACTCCGACCGTGCCACGAAAGTCGTTGGTGGCCAGCTCTTGGAGTTCCTGGATGATCGCCTCCGTTAGCGCGGGCTGAAAAGAACTGCTTCCGACTCGTTCGATCGGTCCCCGAGCGTCGGTCCAGCGAATGCCAAGGGCCCCGTCTCGCGGTTTCCGAAGCGCGTCGCTGTTGGTCCTAATGCGAAGCGTGCCGCCATAGAACAGACTGTTGGAGTAACCAATTATCGAGGCATGGCAACGGTAGTGGTTGCGGAGCTGGATCAATTGCGTGTTTCGGTCTAAGTCAGGAGTCGAGTATGCGACATCGAAACAAGAGTTGCGGGTGTAGACGAACCGGCCCCACTTGGTCAAGTCCGTGAGTGCGTGCCGTCTGCGCGACTGATCCTCGACGACCCGGCTGAGGGTCAGAATTGGGGGGAGCTGCTTAGGATCTCCGGAAACCAATGCGCGCTTCGCGCGAAATAGTAGAGGGATGGTCGAAGGAACGTCGCACTGGCTTGCTTCATCAATGATGAGAATGTCAAAGATTCCTGGAGCGAGCGGAGTCGTTCTTCTAACGGAGAGATTCGAAACGGCCCAAAGACGGTATCTGTTTAGAATGTCATGAAAGACCCTGAGCACAAGTTTGTAGATCTTTCGATCGACGCGGGAGGGGTCAATCGTTCCGCCGGATTCGGCGAACGCCGCTCGGATGTTCGTGAAGGCGGTGACGACCGATTGGGGAAGGTCGACTCCCGCTGCCTTCGCGGTACTCGCCAACCACGTTTGCGCAGCCGCTTGATGGCGGCGTTCCATTTCGGAAAGCTCGTTCGTGCATTCATCAAGTGTCG
>JAJFFE010000095.1 GCA_021776775.1 Planctomycetota bacterium
GGTGCGCGGCGGTCTTCGACGGAATCTCACCATTCGTAATCCTCAACGAATCCACCAATTCGCCTGCGAATTCCGAACGGCAATCTTCCGCCGAACTCCACCACTCACCGCACCTGCACTTTCCGGCCGCACCTCTAGAGCGAATCTTGGAACCGTTCTACACCACGAAAGCGAGCGGCCTCGGTCTCGGTCTGGCGATCTTTCGCTCCGTGGTCGAAGCGCACGGCGGCAGCATCGCGGTCGAGCGCACGACAACGGACGGGCTCCGCGTCGACTTCACGCTGTAGCCGGCACGGTCGTCGAAACGAGTCGGGACCCACTCGCGAGCTACTCCGGCGCCTTCAACTTAGTCAGCACCCGCAGGATGATCCGCACGTTGTCGCCGACGAAGGCCGGATCCGGGTGTCGCCACGAGACACCGTATTCCTGCCGGTCGATGACGAACTCAGCCGCCAATCCCATCATCACCTTGCCCGACTCGCTCACGTGCTGCCCGGTCACGCGAAACGGGAGATCGATCGCCCGGGTCTTCCCGCGCATGGTGAGATCGCCCTTGGCAAGAAATCCGTCTTTACGGGCCGTGATCGATCGGCTTCGAAACTCAATGGTCGGATGGTTTTTGGCGTCGAAGAAGTCAGCGCTGAGCAAGTGCTGGTCTCGATCGGGAATTCCAGTATCGATGCTGGCGACTTGAATCGTGGCGCGAAGCGCGGAGTCCGAGAACTTTCCGTCCTTCTCGATCCAATCAACCTCAACATCGAACTTCGAGAATTTCCCCGTGACCTCGGACATTCCCCCGAGAATCGGAACGACGAACCCAATCGTCGAGTGATTCGTATCGATCTTCTTGTAGCGAAGAGCGCGGTCTGCGGCGATCGCGACCAAGGACAGGCACACGACAAAGGCTAACGTTCGCGCGGCACGCTTCGAAACCGCAGACTTCGATGCAACGAATTTAGACACGGATGACAACACGGATCGCAACGGCACAGCGCCCCACCTCACTTCGAGTAATCCCACTCGGTCGACGAGACTCGATAGTGTGGTGGTAGCCCGGGTCCAGTGCAACGCGATCGCCGGCCATGATCCTTCACGAAACAGAGGGGGCGCGTACGGGGAATCGTATTTCGAGCCAGCGAGCGAGTCCGCCGTGAGATCCACCCCACGACCGAACAGCGGCGCCGCGATCCACCCCGCCACGAACGGCAGGGCAACGGTCGAAGACAGAGGGCCGGTGTCGGCACGCGTCGTCGCTCTCGACGCCCCCCCGGCCAGAGAAGCCATGGCCGGACAATCGGGCTCTTGTCAGCCAAAAAAGGCTCAAAAATCCCCGGCGATTGGGCCGATCACACGACTACGGCCGCGCTCGAACATCCGATACACTATCGAGTTCACGCCCAACCCACGAATCACACGTTTCGGAGCAGACATGAATCGACGAGCACGGATCACTTTGGCGCTGACCCTGACTCTCGTCGTGAGTTCTTGTGGACCGACGGCTGCACCGACGCACGATCGCAAGCCAGACTCGACCTCCGAAAGCACTACGGCTGGCTCCCAGGCGGCCGATACTCACTCGACCGAAGGCGAGTCCGCAGTTCCAACCAAAGCGATCGAGGCCGCTATGCGAGCGGCGAACACGCGTAGCTCATCGCCCGCCGCCACCTCTCGCGCCGCAGCACCCCCTCCGACCGCGGTCGGGCGATCGAACCCCGATGGATTCGTCGGTTCCGTGACCGAAACGCTGGACGCGTCGAGTTACACGTACGTCCACGTCACCGACGGCAACAAGTCCGCGTGGGCCGCCTCGCTCAAGTTCAAGGTACAGGTCGGGGACCAAGTCTTGATCCCTCGAACCACGCCGATGCTCAACTTCCACAGCAGCACACTCAACCGAACCTTCGAGGTCATCTATTTCTGTGACTCGATTCAGGTCGCGGCCCGACCCGAAGGCGCTGGCCCCGAAGGCGCCGCCCCTGACGGCGCGACCGCGGCGCACGACGCAACCGTGGCGCCCACGTCGCCTAGCGCACCCCCCGTGGCAGTCGGCGTGACCGCGGTTGCCGGCGGCTTGACGGTGGCTGAAGTTCACGCCCAGCCTCGGTCCAAAGCGGGACAGCAGATCACCGTGCGCGGGAGGGTCGTCAAGTACAACCAAGCGATCCTCGGCCGCAACTGGATCCACATTCAGGACGGGAGCGGCGGTCCCGGCACCAACGACATCACAGTCACAACGTCGCAGTCGGCCGCGATCGGCGCTACGGTCACCATTCGCGGGACCCTGGCGTTCGACAAAGATTTTGGGGCCGGATATCGCTACCCCATCATTATCGAGCAGGCGACGGTCACGAGCGACTCGCCGTAACGGCAACGCCAAGAGCCTTCTATGAAACCGAGAAATCTGTCCCCTACGGCGAAGCTCCGATAAGGCGGGATTCCGTACATAGGCAGTTCAGCCCGCCTGGCCTCGCTGCCGACAAAGCATGTATCGAACTCTCTCATTCAAGGTATCAATGACCGCTCGTCAGGGATTCACCCTAATGGAACTCGTGTTGGTGATCGTGATCATCGGCGCGCTTTCCGCCATCATCATGGTTCGATACGTCGACCACGAAAGTGCGGCGAAGACGAGCGCGGTATCGGAGATGGTCCGGGTGGTCCAGCGGCAAATCGCACGACATCACGCCGAGAACGGCAACTACCCCGCCGATATCGATCCAGCGTGGTTTGCGGGAACACTTGAGACACCGTGGACCGAAACGAACAAGCGCACCCTGATTAGCGTCGTAACTAACAATAAGATCGTCCCGAACAACAAAGACGCTCGCCTCCGGTCGTCGAGCATTCTGGTACAACACGAAGAATGGCGCGTTCTGCGCCAGGATCCCCACCCAAGATACCGATGCCGAGTCCGTTGCGTTGTTCAACCGAGTCAACGGCACGTCCATTACGGGCTTGGACGGGGACGATGACGACTAACGCCGCCGCTGACCGCATGAACGCTGGCCAGCGATAGCATCCGCAGAGCGCAAACGATGCGGCCGGACCATGCGAATCCGCCAACCTACAGACTGACGACGCGGTCGATCGCTCCCGCGCACGAGTCGCAACTCGCGCAGCCGAATCCCATGGCTCGACTCGGGTCCACACGAGGGAAGCGTGCAGGGGGCTCGGCGCCGCATGTTCTCGGAACACCGCGGAACGCGGAAGGAACGCGCCACCGGACCATTCCCGACAACTGGCCCGTCAGAATGACCGCCCGGGTAGCCGACAAACGATGAAAGAGAACTCTGCGACACCGCATCGCAAGAACGTCGGACAACAGCGAAAGGGCAGCGGCCATGTCGGGTGCTGAACCAAAGGACGGCGACGCCGCGCCGGTCGATCTCGAGAGCCTCATCCTGGAGTTGACGGAAGAGGTCATGAACGAGATCGAATCGACCGCGGAACCGAAGTCGCCGGACCGCGCGTCGACGGACGGCGCGCTTGCGAAAGCACCGTCGCGCCGCGATGGTTTGGACGCCGCCGCCACGGCAACGGTTGTGAAGCCCCGCTCCTCGCCTAAAGTCGAAGACGACTCGCTCTCGAAGTCAACGACGCGGGAGAGCCAGCTGACCGGTCTGTCGTGGAGTAACGGCGCTGCGGACGTCGCGACGGGTCCGCCTTCACGGCGAACGTCGTCGAAGCGAGCGCTACTGTTCGTGACCTTCCTATTGATCGGTGGTGCGGCGACCGGTGTGGTCATGACCCAGAACGAAAGCGTGTCCGACTACACGGTGAGCGCCTCGTTCCACGCCGTGCAGGGGACCGAGTCCGTTTCCTTGAATCACGGCGCGGCACTCTCCCCTGAGAGTTCCCTGCAACTGTCGATCGATGTGAGTCACCCGTTGCACGCTTACGTCGTCGACGTCGATGCAACGTCCGGAAAGCCGTCTCTTCTCTTTCCGCACGCGTACCTCGAGACGTCGAACCCACTCGCGCTGGGAACGAGCCATCTGCCCGGACGGGACAGCTACGGCGATCGCTACGTCTGGAGTGGAAATCCCAACGGCGGCCCACAGTCACTCGTCGTGATCACCGCTTCGACCGAGCTGCCGTGGATCTCGCGTCTGTGCTCGCAACCCGACGAAGCGAGTAGCGCCGAGTTTGCGCGGCAGGTGACACAGCTACTCCCAGGGGGCCGCGGCAACGACGCGCGCCCACTGGTCGAGCAGCTGCCCAAATTCTCGGCCGGTCCGACCGAGAGCCACCAGGGCACGACCGTCCACGGCTTCGAGTTCATCGCGCCGGAGAAGGTGAGACGACCGAAACGGTAAGCCGAGGCCGTTGCGCCGGCGCGCACATTGGCTAAAGCACCGCTTCCAGGCATTCACGAATCTGCGTATCGCGCACAGTTCCCTTGACGCCCATTGAGAAGACCCCGCGGACGCACAGCACGCCGTCGGTACAGTCCACGTCCCTCTCGTCTGGATCCGTCACATGCTCGATGACGACCTTCTTGACCGTCTGCTGAATCGCCTCCTTGCCGATCGCATCTCGACCGATCACTCGCAGCGCCATGGCCACCTGCTGCGGGCCGTTGTGCTCGAGCCACTCGATGGACTTGGGGTCTCCTGCAAACGTCGCCCAGTTGATCTCATAGTGGACCTCCCCCCCGGATAACTCCTCGAGCTCCTGATTACGCTTCGGCAGCCAACTCGATTCTGCGCTCTGTACAGCGCGCTTCTCAGCAAGTCCCATTTGGTTCTCTTTCGGCAGGGTCGGATGATCCTCGACTAACGCGCTGCGGCGAAACGGCCCGCGCTACGGACTCAAGCCGTCGTTCGAACCGGGGCCGGGTCATTCATTCGAGGGAGCGGGCTAGACGGATACCGTCGCCCGGTCGAGAATCCCCCCGGTCGTGGAGTCCGACGTTGCTGACTCCCCGACACTGAGTCCCGCTGTCACGCCCCACCGGAGGCCCCTTTGAAAATTCTTGTCGCCGCTTCGCTCCTCAGTTGCGCACTCGCGGGTTGCACTACCGCCGAGCGGGTGCAGTCTCACGCGACGCTCGCCACCTCCTGGAAGCACGTCACTCTGTACCAATCCAACGAGCAGTTTGCCTACGCGACGAGCGCCGGTGCGGCGGACGAGCTCAACGAATTGGCCGCTTCCGTCGCTCTCGACTTCAAGAGGCTCACCGCCACCGAACCCGCCACCCTCATCATGATCGCACGAGACGTCGAGGACCCGCCGTTCCTCGACGACTTCCAGGCTGAGTTCACCTGGTTGGTGAATGAAAGCGCCGCCGTCTTCGGCCAAGCGGTCGATGCAAAATCGGAGTTCAACACCGTGGTGCAGCAGATGACCAGTCAAGGCGTCGACCCGGCGATCGGAGCGGGTATCCGCCCGTTCATCATTCGCACCTCGGCTCTGTCCGAATCCGCTGAAGGCGAGCAGGGCGCCGAAAGTTCGGCCCCAACCGGTTCGCCGTACGCGGCCATCTTGCCGACCACGGATTATCTCGACGCGGCGATCGAAGCGATGATGGCCGCGAGCATGAAGCGAGAGCGTGTCACCTGGGCGCAACGGCTACTACTCGCTCCCATGATGCCCAGCATGAAGAGCAAGATGCGCCGCACCATGCTCGGCGTTTGCCGCGCCACCCTGTTTTCGTCGCACGCGAAGGCGCAAGGTTGGACCGATGAAGAGAGTCGCAAGCATGTCGATGCCTACGTCGAACAACTCGGCCTCGGAAAATAGCGACGGGTAGGGATTCACAGCGGTGAACCGATGCATCCGAAGCCGCCACCCCGAGGGGGTCGCGTGAGCACGGAGAAATTCCACCAAGCAAAAGCGATCGTGGCGAGGCTGCTCGGCGTCGACGACGAGGAACGCCCGTCGGTCCTCGATCGAACGTGCGGTGGCGATCAAGAACTTCGTGCAGAAGTGGTCGCGCTCCTCACAGAGCTCGAGCGGCCCGATCCGTTTCTCGAGAGCGTGATGTTGGATGAGACGCTTCCCGCGCCGGCGGTCCGGCGGCGAGGCTTCTTGCCCAATCAAGAAGAGCCGGTCCCCACGCACATCGGCCCGTACGTCATCCTCGAGAAGATCGCCGAGGGAGGCATGGGCTCGGTCTACATTGCGGAGCAACGCGAGCCCGTCCGCCGCAAGGTGGCGCTGAAGCTCGTCAAGTGGGGGCTAGACACGAAGGAGGTTCTCGCCCGTTTCGACGCCGAACACCACGCCCTCGCGCTGATGAACCACCCGAACATTGCGCGGGTGTATGACGCCGGTGCGACAGACACGGGTCGGCCATACTTCGCAATGGAGTACGTCCCAGGAATCCCGGTCACCGAGTTCTGCGACCGGCAACGCTTCACGTTCGAAGAGCGAATCGAACTGTTCGGGCAGGTCTGCACTGCCGTCCAACACGCACACCAGAAGGGCGTCATCCACCGCGACCTCAAACCATCGAACATCTTGGTCATGTACCACGAGGGGCAATCGGTACCCAAAGTCATCGACTTCGGCGTCGCCAAAGCGACTCGACACCGGCTCACCGAGCGAACCGTCTACACCGAGACCGGGCAGATCATCGGGACGATCGAGTATATGAGTCCCGAACAAGCGGACCCTACCGCGCTCGACATCGATACCCGGACCGACGTCTATTCCCTCGGAGTCATCCTTTACGAATTGCTGACGGGCGCGTTGCCGTTCGACCCGCGCACCCTCCGAGAAGCCGGCTACGGGGAGATGCAGCGGATCATCCGAGACGTCGAACCTCCGAAACCGTCGACACGGTTCGGTACGTCGACGGACAATCTCGACGCCGTCGCCAAGCAGCGCCGGCTCGACGGCCGTTCACTGATCGGACGACTCCGAGGCGATCTCGACTGGATCACCATGAAGTGCCTCGAGAAAGATCCGGCGCGACGCTACGAGACGGCGAAGGAACTCGCCGCCGACCTCGAACGGCACCTCACGGATCAACCGGTCATCGCCGGCCCCCCGAACCTGGCCTACCGCACCAAGAAGTTCGTTCGCCGCAATCGCATCGCAGTCATGACCTCGATCGTTGTTCTGGCCGGGGCGGCGCTCGGTGTGTTCCTCGGCGCAAACCCGCTCGTGTTGACTTCGGTCGTGATCGGACTGTTTCTGTTTGTGTTCGCGTTCATGCTGACGCTCCTGCAAAGCGCCAGCGCAGCGCGGCGCGGCGAAGCACGCCAGCGCGAACTCGCCGAGCGGGACCGCGGCTTGGCGCGAGAAAAAGAAGCCGAAGCGCTGCAACAGCGAGGGCACGCCGAGACCATGGAACAATTGGCGGCCGAGCGCGCAAGCGACGCCGAGGAAGCGCTCGCCGAAGTCTTGAGACTCTCCGACATCAAGCGGCTGGCGGAACTCGAAGCGCGCGCAGACGAACTGTGGCCAGCGCTCCCCAATCGGACGCGCGCGATGGAGCGTTGGCACACAGAAGCGCAGGAATTGAGCGCTCGTTTGCCCGAACACCGCGCGACCCTCGAGCGACTTCGAGAAGACGCGCTACCCTACACGACCGCAGAATCGCTGCACGACCGCGAGCAACAACTTGTGATGACCGACTACCGCAAGAAGACAAGGCACTACGAGAGGCTATTGTCGGAAATGGATCGGCTCGAACAGATCATCGACCCGGCACAGTCCACGGAGGGGCCTGCAACGGATGAGGAGACTGTGCGCGAGACAGAGCCGCCATCCGAGACCACGCTGCTACCCGAAACAGCGCCCCTACCCGATGGGCCCCACGTCCTCACCGACGCAGAGAAGCAGCGCAAGCTAGAGGGTCTCCAACGGCAACTCGACGAACACTCCCGCGAGATCGTGACCATCGAGCCGACCCTCGGACACCGACTCACTTGGAGGTTCGAGCAAGCTCAGGATCAATGGCGTCACGACGTCTTGAGCGAACTGACTATCGCGCTCAAGTCTTTCCCGGAAACCATGGCGCGGATCGTACAGCGCACGGAGCTCGCTCGCCGAATCGACCGCGATACGTCGAGTTCCCCCGACGCCAAGCAGGCGTGGGCCGACGCGCAATCCGACATCGCCGAGTCGGCGGTGTACCGCGGACTCGATCTCGCACTGCAGATCGGATTGCTGCCGCTGCGACGCGATCCGCACTCCGGTTTGTGGGAGTTCTGGCACGTCGCGAGCGGAGATCGCCCCGAGTTGGATCCATCGAGTGAAACGTCAGCTTGGCAAATCGCGGAGTCTACCGGGGTCGTGCTCATATTGGTTCCCGGCGGCACGTACACGATCGGAGCGCAGAGCGACGATCACTGGAACCCGCACTATGATACGCACGCACGTGAAAACGAAGGACCACCCACGGAAGTCGAACTCGCGCCGTACTTCATAGGACGGTACCAGCTAACTCAAGGGCAATGGCTAAGGACCGCCGGTTCGAATCCCAGCCTTTACGGACCGCACGAGAACTTCGCCGGCAAGCAGCACGACCTACGGCACCCCGTCGAGCAGGTGAGTTGGCTCGACGCGACCGACACCTTGTCGAAGTTGGACCTGGAGCTGCCGACCGAAGCGCAGTGGGAAGTCGCGGCTCGAGGCAACACGACGACACCATGGTGGACCGGCGCCGAACCGGAGAGCTTGGCCGGCGCCGCCAACCTCGCCGATCGATTCGCACAACGAAACGGCGCCCCCGGCTGGTCCTGCGAAGAGTGGTTGGACGACGGCTACGTCGTCCACGCGCCGGTAGGACAGTTCCGCGCGAACCCCTTCGGACTGCACGATGTCCATGGCAACGTTTGGGAGTGGTGCCGCGATCGCTTCGGCAAGTACCACCGCAACCGACGCGCCCCAATCGACGCCGAGCTGATCGTTCCGGGCGGCACGACCCGAGTCTTCCGCGGCGGCAGCTATCACGGCGCCGCCATCGCCGCTCGCGTCACCGGTCGCACCCGCAGCACTCTCGAGAACCGAGGCAGCAGTGTCGGAGTCCGGGCGTCACGTCGGGTGTCGACGGAGTAATCGCCTAACGGGGGTGCACGCTTGCGGCGAGGCGCTGATCGGTGCCGGTGCCGGACATCCGATGAACGATGTGGCTGGCTCGAACCGATACGATTGGCGAGACTCTTTACCGACCACTGCGTGAGCTCCGAGACCTCGAACGCCATGGTCAATCGTCGCGCTTCATGAACTCTCGAAGCCAGTACTTGCCCGCGGTCCAGTCGGCGCGAACGACGTTGGGAGTGAGATCGAGCGCGTCCGCGGTTTCTTGAATGGAGAGCCCCATGAAGTAGCGCAACTTCACGACTTGGCAGCCGCGGGGGTCCGCCATCTCGAAGGCGTCGAGCGCTTCGTCGAGTCCGAGCAGATCGACGTCGCCGCGGGCCGCGGGAACGTCGACGTCGTCGAGAGCGACTCGCTCACGTCCGCCCCCCCGCTTCAGTCTGTTCTTCGAGCGAGCGTGATCGACTAAGACGCGACGCATGGCCTCGGCTGCGACGCGAAAGAAGTGTTCGCTGTCCTGCCAGTGCGCGTCGTTGATTCCGACGAGCCTCAGGAACGCTTCGTTGACCAAGGCTGTCGCCTGCAACGTGTGCCCGGCCGCTTCGCGGGACATCCTCTGTCGAGCCAGCGTCCGCAGTTCCTCGTACACCGCGGGGACGAGAGCGGCGGCAGCTTCGGAATCGCCGGCGCGGGCCGCCGAGAAGAGAGTTGTGAAATCGCGACGTTTTGAACTCACCGTCGTATCCCCACTCCCCCCGTGGCGTCACTACCGATTCGCGGCGACCGGTTTCCTCCGGGTTCCGAGTCTACCGCACGCCGCGTATCGACAGCGAGTGACAACTCGACGGCAAGGTCCATGCGCACAAAAAAAGACCGATCGGCACTGTGAATGCCGACCGGTCCGCGATGATCATGGAACGCCGTAGCCGTTACATGACCTTCTTCTTGGTCTTCGTCGCTTTGCCTTTCGACTCTTTCTTCTCTAGGGAGTCGATCGCTTCTTGCAGCTTGTCCATCGTCGGCTTCATACCGTCGATAGTGTCGCGCAACTCTTGCGCGCGAACTTCCGCCCCCGCGGCGTTACCGGACTGCGAAGCGCTCCCGGAAGATAGACCGGAAGAAGCGCCCGATCCGAAACGGATCGAACGACCGGTCGACTTCTTTCCCTTGCCCTTACGGCTGGGCCCGACGTTCTGGATCGCTTCCCGAATCGCCTTCTCCAACTCTTCGGTGTCGAGCTCGTCGCCCTCACCCGCTGCACGCAGGGCATCTCGAACCGCACGCTGGATCACCTTGTTCAGGTCTCCCGCTGCCGGGCCCGCGCCAGTTGAAGCGCCCCCGCCACTCGAGCCGCCGAAGCCGAGCGAGAACGAACCGCTCGCGGTTTTGGATTTTTGCTTCGGCTTGCTTCCCCGGCCCGAAAAGGCACTGGCGCCGGAAGTGGCGCCGTCGCCCTGGCTCTTGCCGCTGGACAGTCGGCCTCGAGCCTGACCGCCGCCACCGCTACCTAAGCTGAAGCTCCCGCCTTGGCCCTTGGAGGGGACGAAGCGACCCCGAGGGGACTTCGCCTTGCCCGACGTGACTCCCGGGTTGTGCGGAACGAGACGGTACTTCTTGCCGTCGATCTCGATGATCTTCGGTGCGTCGTGCGACTCGAGCTCGATCGCTTTGTCACCGTCGCGCCGGAAGATCGTCCGGCTCTTGCGACCCTTGCCTCCCGCGAAGTTCGAGGAACCAGACTTGGTTCCCTTCGTCTTGTCGATCCGGATATCACCGGTGTCGAGCTTCAGTTCGATCTGGCCTTCGCCGCTCTTGATGGTTCCCTTGAGCTTCTTGAGCGCTTGATGAAGAGCGCCATCGAGATCGCCATCAGTACCGTCGATCTCGATGTTCAACCCCTTGAGCACGCCGCCAAGCTGCATGCCAGAACCGCCGTCGAGGCTCAAGATGCCACTGATGTCGCAGTCCTCGTCATCCAGCCCCAGGCTGCCGAGATCGATATCCAGATCGATATCCAGATCGTCGAAGTCGGCGCCGAACTCGAACTCTTGCTTCTTGCCATCCGGCCCAATCATGAGCACCCGACCCGACTTCTTCGAGGACGAGCGACCTTTCTGATTGTGGCCGCCATCGTGTTCGTGCCCGTCTTCGTCATGACCGTGAAGTCGCAGGGCACCGTGGAGGGCGTCGAGCCCGCCGCCGTCTCCAAGCTTCAACAAACCTCCGAGTCCCTTGAGTTCGTGGAGGTCACCGAGTGCTTCGAGCCCCTTGAGCTTCCCGAGGTGTTCGTGAAGCTGTCCGAGTCCGCTCCCTCCGAGCAGCCCGTCTAGCCTGTCAGACAGGTCGAATTCGTGCTCCTCGCCGTTGATGATGACCTTGCCCTTGATCGACGACTTCGGCTTGTCCGTCGACTTAGACTTGGCGCCCGAGTGACCACCGAAGATGTCGTGAAGTTCACTCTGCCCCCCGTCGCCTTCGACGCGCATCTCTTGGATACGGCCGTTCTCGTCGGAGATGATGATCTTCTTGATCGTGCGAGTTTCGCCGCCCTTCGGCATTCCGGCGTTGCCACCGACTTGGATGCGCCGAATGATCTTACCGTCAGCGCCGGCGATCTCGATGTGTCGCTCGCTCGTCGCGCCTCCACCAGAGATGACACGCTTGATGATACGGCCGCCATCGTCGGCGACGATAATGCGGTGATCGCCCGTCGTACCATCGACTTGGATCCGCTGAATGACCTTGCCGTCGGCACCGGTGATCTCGATGTTTCGATCGCCAGGACCGTCGCCACTCGTCACGACATGTTGAAGGACTTGACCGTCGTCGCCCGCGACGACAATGCGGTGGTCTTCGGAGTGGCGGTGGACGTCGCTGCCATGAGTTGTCCGAGTCGTCCGAGTGGTGCGCTTCGTGACGTCCCCGTCAGAACTCCGAATCACAGACTCGATGGCGTCGTGGATCTGCGTTCCGAGCTTGCCGTTCACTTCGAACTCATGCTTCGTGCCGTCAGCTTTGACGATCACGATCTTGTCGGTGCCGTCCGCCTCGGCAGACACGGCCAACGGAGCGAGCGGCAAGACCAGCACGCTTGCCACAATTAATCCGATCCTCGCCTTTGCCGACAAACGGCGCGGGAAGCGTCGATGCAAAATCATCTCGAATCTCCTTTTCAACAGCTCGAACCGAGGATTTCGGCCGGGCTTGCCACGCCTACCGACCGTGAGAGCCGCGGGGATCGCGGCCGGCGGCGTGAGCGCGCGGGAAGTGTCTTCACGGGTCTCGGAAAGAAAGTCTACAGTCGTCAATAGCGTTCTTGCGTAGTCGCGAGCGTGCTCGGGGAATCGCCACAACACCCATGCGTCACAGCATTGCTCTTCCGCTTCACGTAAGTGTGACAGCACCCAACGCAACACCGGGAACCACCAGTAGCAGGCGAGCAGCGCCACTTCGAAGGCGCGAACCCAATGGTCACGGCGCCGCAAGTGGGCCAATTCGTGAGCGAGAAGGGTGTCGAGTTGCGTGTCGTCGATGCGCGGAACCAGTTGCGCGGGAATCAACACCGTCGACGCCCGACCGAACGGCCACAAGAGCGGCGGGATCGCGCTGTCGACGAGTCGCACCGCGGGCGGCGTCGCCAGCCCGAACGTACTCGAGAGCGCGCCAACTCGATCGACGATGTGCTTCGGCGCCGAAGGCGCGTTTCGCAGCACTCGGCGGAAGCGAACCGTGCGGTGGATCAAGAGCGCCAGGTAAAGAACAGCTCCGGCGATCCAGATGAACGCCAACGTGCGGTGCCACCACCCGGCCTCGAGATCGCCGCCGGCCGAAGGTCCGGCGGCAACCCTGTCGGAATCCGAAGTGGAGTCGCTGCGGTCGGCAGTGGTTCCCAGAACGGCAGATTGAGTTGCACCGTGATCGCTGTTCGCGGAGTCCTCGTCAATCAACTCCAGAACGAAGGACTCAGCAGCGACGGGTTCGTTAGCACTCGCCCGCGCCAAACTTCCGCTGTCCGGAGCGACGAGTTCGGTGATCTCTCGGTTCTCGGCGTCGAGATACACGGTAATCACATCGCCCGGCTTCTCGACGACGCTCGTGACGATCGGGATATCCACCAACGGAGGAATCGCCAGCTTCAAGAGGACGAGCATCCACAAGCCGTAGACGATCGGCGGTTGCTTGACGACACGGGTGATCAGGTAGACGACAACCGCGAGGCCGGTCGCGGTGACAGCGTTCGTGAGTAGCAACTCGAAGAGGTTCATCGCTGTCCCTCTTTCTCGTCGTTCAACAGCTCACGAAGGACGTCACGGTCGGTCGCGGTCAACTCCGCGTCCTTGATCAAGTTCATGAGCAGTGGCGTCAACGAGCCTTCGCACAGCTTCGACGCGACCTCTTGCAACTCGTGGCCGACCATCTCGTCGCGCTCGATCGTGGCGCGGAACACGTGCGCCAAAGCGCTGCGATCACGCTCGACGAATCCCTTCGCTTCCAAACGGTCGAGCAGCTTCTGCACCGTCGCGTACTGCGCCGTCGAGCCGTTGGGGTAGAGACGATCGGTCAGCTGGCGAATCGTGGCCGCGCCGAAGCGCCACACCGAATCCAGAATCGCAAGCTCCGCCTCAGTAGCATGATAGGAGTTCTGCGCCACCGGTTGTCTCCTCGGATCTCAGTGCCTTGCGAAGCCGCTCGGCGACGCTTCGGACCGTGCTTCAGACATGTTGACTGACGCCACCCTAAGACGGATCGTCTGACCACGCAAGTTTCTGAACCGGAAATCGTGGAAAACTCCTGCGAAGGGGTGGCGGGCTTGGCTCCGAAAACTAGGCGAGACGTGGTAAGAAGACACGCTCTTCTCCCCCGTCGATTGCGAGTCGCTTCATGAAGTACGCCGTGCCCGAACTACCGGCCTTGAATCCTGTTGCAGCGCAAACCGCGATCTTGATTGCCAGTGGCGATCTTCGCGACGCGGCAAACACGACGTGCTGGCCCGCCCAACAAGCGATCGAACGCGACGCAGCGAACGCGTTCGAGTCGCTCGGCTGGACCCTGACCCGCGGACACGACGTCGTCGACACCGTCGAAGGAACGCACGGGTTCATCCGCAGTCAAGATCACGGCCGCGAAGTGTTCTCAACCATTCACCCGGACGCTCCCCTCGTCGTTGCGGAAGCGGTTTGGCAATACTCGCACCACGTCCTCGTCGGTTTACTCCGACACCGCGGTCCCATCTTGCTGCTCGCCAACTGGTCGGGGCAGTGGCCCGGGCTCGTCGGTGTTCTCAATCTGCGCGGATCACTCTCGAAGGCCGGCGTTCCGTACTCGATTCTCTGGGGAGAGGATTTTACGGACGCCGCGTTCCGTACGAAGCTGAGCGAATGGTGTACGACCCAGTCTATCGTTCACGACCTCAGTCATGTTCGCCCCTGCGACTCCAACGCACTGCCGGCGAACGAACGACAACTCGGCGAAGCGCTCGTCACGTACCTGGATCGTCGTCCCGCCATTCTCGGAGTGTTCGATGAGGGCTGCATGGGCATGTTCAACGCCATCATTCCAGATCACCTCTTGAACCGAACCCGTGTCTTCAAGGAGCGGCTCAGTCAATCGGCGCTCTACGCGGGGATGCGTGAAACGTCCGACCAAGACGCCGTGGCCGCACGTCAGTGGCTAGACGAACGCGGCATGACGTTCGATACCGGTTCCGACTCCGCGACTGAACTCACGGACGATCAGATCCTCGAGCAGTTGAAAATGTACATCGCCGCCGCGCGCATCGCGGACGAGTTTGGCTGCGACGCGATCGGCATTCAGTATCAGCAAGGCCTCAAGGATTTGTGCCCAGCCAGTGATCTCGCCGAAGGGCTGCTCAATTGCTCGGAGCGCCCGCCGGTCTTGAACGACAACGGCGACGAGATCCGCGCCGGCAAGCCGATCACGCACTTCAACGAAGTCGATGAGTGCGCCGGTCTCGACGGCCTGATCACGCAGCGTGTCTGGGAAGCGATGGGGCTAGCGGGCGACAACACGCTGCACGACCTGCGCTGGGGCGATCGTGACGCTTCCGGCACCACCGACGACTACGTCTGGGTCTTCGAAATCTCGGGGTCGGTCCCTCCGTCACACTTCGCGGCGGGCTACGCGGGTGCGACGAGCGAGCGCCAACCGGCGATGTACTTCCGACTCGGGGGCGGCACGATCAAAGGAATCTCTCGTGCCGGCGAAATCGTCTGGTCGCGGATCTTCGTGGAAGACGATCGTCTACAGATGGACATCGGCCGCGGCAAAGCGATCGACTTGCCGATCGAGGAGACCGAACGGCGTTGGCACAGCACGACGAGCCAATGGCCCATCATGCACGCGGTCATCTACGGCGTCGATCGCGACGGCATGATGGCTCGCCATCGCTCGAATCACATTCAAGTCGTGTACGGTACCGACTTCGACACGACGGATCGCGCGCTCGCAGCGAAAGCGGCCATGGCGCGCGCGATGGGCATCGAGGTGCACCTCTGTGGCGACGCGCACGACGGATCACAGCTCGGCGATCGACTACGCACGTTGTAGAGGGCACCCCGTAAGATCACGCATGATCGCCGTGCCGACCAGCGGTCCACTCCTGCATTCGTTTCATTGCTCGGCTGTGCGGTAGTCTCGGACATTGCCATTGGCGTAAACTGTGATCATGAACACGCCGCACTTCCGATCGCTGCTTCACCGTGCGCACCAAGATGACGAGTCCGCGTTCGAAGCGTTGTTCGAGCACGCGGCGAGACCTCTGCACTACTACTGCGACGTGCGCATCGGTCCCCGACTCCGCGAGCACTGCGAGCCGATCGATGTGGTGCAGGAGACGTACCTGCAAGCACTGCGATCGATCGGCACGCTGCAGTGCGACGACTGGAAGCCGTTCATGGGCTGGCTGTATCAAATCGCCGAGAATCGAATTCGCTCGTTGAACGACACCGTGAGCGCGGCAAAACGCACACCGCCAGGTCGACGAATCACCTCGACCGGGGCTCTGGACCGACTGCGCGTCTCGCTCACCGGTCCCGCCACCGCGGCCGTCCGCGACGAGCAGCAAGAGCGGCTGCGGAATGCGTTGCTCACCCTCGACGAGCACGAACGCACGGCGGCCGTGCTGCACTACTTCCAAGAGGCGACCGGCGCCGAGATCGCAGAAGCGCTGGGCGTCTCCGAAACCACGGCTCGGCGGCTGCTCGGTCGCGCGCTACGACAACTGGGGAGTCGGCTTGGCCCCGACGAGTAGTCGGCGCGGCGGCTGAGCGCGATGCAACAGCTGGAACAAGAGAACCACGGTCCAGATGAGCGAGAGGGAATTGACCTCTTGCGCGACGTGGAATCCGGGCGTCGCGTCGCCCCACGCGATGTGCGTCCACAACAGATTGCCGTGGACCGCAACCGCCAGGACGGCGTACCCGACAATGCTCATCATGTGAAACGGCGGACGGTTCGAACGTCTCCAGCCGTCGACCGAGAGTAAGACGAGAAGCGCGGGCAGGCAAAAACCGCCGAGCAGCGAGAGAACGAAGAACTGAGGAGTCATCTGGCCGACGAGCCAGATTCCGAACGATGCCAGAACGGTTCCTTGCGCCCAACGGGCCAGCGGCCCCTTGCCCCCGGTACACGCGCGCGCTGCGATGAACAGCAGCAGGAAATCGATTCCGGTTGGCGGGATCCACACACCGAACAGACGCATTCGGGTGGACGTCAGGAACAAGCCGGCCGCAAGTGCCAACACACCGAAGAAACGACGACGGCGGGCCGACTGCGTACGAATAGACACCCACCCGGCGGCCAGTCCCCCGACGAGCAGCAGCCCGACCCAGCTCGCGTAGTACCAATCAGACGAGCCGAGTCGTGGGTCCGAGTCGGACCGCGAGATCAACGCGTCAGCCTTGGCGCGCAGTTCAGGCGTGAACTCTTTCAACGTCAACGCGATCGCCACCGCTTCTCGGGCGAAGTCTCCGATGTCCCACTCGGCCAACTGCTGCAAGGCAAACTCTTGAATCCTCGGCTCGGAGACGTTCTGCAACAGTCGGATCAGAAACGACGCTCCGATTTCGGTGCCGCCCCCGAGCGGCCCTTGCTTCACGACTCGCTCGAGAAACGTCGCGTCGTCGAGCGGTGCCGGATCTCCGGCCAGGAGGCGCGCCGGATACAACCACAAGTTGGCGAGCGTCGGGTTCCCCGATTCCTCGGACAGCCGGCGTAGTTCGTCGCGCAACTCTGGCAGCGGAAAGTACACCGCGGCCGTGAGAAGTCCTCGGTAGCTATCACCACTCTCCCACGGAAGCTTTCGCCCATCGAAGGTGCGCTCTTCGGCGATCTTCAACTGACGTCTGATGGCGTCGATCACATGCTGGCGCCACTGGTCGCTCGACGAGGAACCGGAGTCGCCCACTTCACTCGTCATCAGGAGCAGTCGCTGCTCTCTTCGAACCGGGTTCCAGCCGCTGGCGTAGGGCCGGTCTATAACGACCGGAAACTCGAGAATCGCCTCGTCCACCCCACCATGAACAGTGATCCCTTCCTCGTGCAGACGCGAAGTCGGCACACGAATCAGCCAGTCTCGGCGGCCCCGCACGAGTTCGAATTCGGCCTGATAGCGCGCTCCCATCTCGGTTTCGAGCGCCGGGACCCCCGGCGGGTGGAACACATATCGAAAGGGCGCGTTACCGTCGTAGCTATGGATCAACGTCGCCTTGTTGCCGGGACTCAACTGTCGAGTCTTCTCCCACTGCACTACGGGAGGGCCGCCGCGAAGGCTGACATCGAAGTTCGCCACGCGCACCGTCCGGCGGAAGTTCTCGGCCGGCCCGTCGAGGCGCTGCCAAGGAATGAACTCGTCGTCCAAGGGCCGTCCATCTGGAACCAGGTCGAACGTACCGTCGCGCTCGAGCAGAATGGTAATCAGCATGTTCAGCGACGACCGGCGACCCGTTAGGTTCGATCGGTACGCGGCGAGCGCAGCCTCGAGCGTGGGAACTCCAGCGGCCGGATCGAATCCCGAAGGTTCGAGGATCAAGTCGATGATGGCATTCATCTGAGCTAGCTCGCCCTTGTCGACTAGAGAGCGATACCACTTGAGCCAGCCGCCATGCCCATTGAACTGGGGCCCGAGCTGCGAGCGCAACCACCACTCCGTAGGCGAGGTCCACTCGTCCATCGCCAACTCTAGCCTCGTCAGCAGTCCGTCCTTCCACGACTTCCCGCGAACCGCTTCGTACTGACGCCGAAGTCGAGCGATATCGTCCGAGTCAAGATCACCTCGTGCCGACAGATAGCTCGACTCCGCCGGGAGGTTCGCGAGCGCGCCCAACCAGGCCACGGCGCGACCACGTACGCGCGACGCCACGGTCCCGTCACCCGACAACTCGTACAATCGATCGAGCACTCCACTCGAGTAGACCACGGCCTTGTGGTTCTGGGTGTACCTCTCGAATGAGTGCGTGAGAGGACCGATCAGCTCAAACTCCTCGCGCAGCGCCGTGATCAACGACTCCGCGAGAATCACTGGATGCTCTTGAAACAGCTCATCTACGTCGAGCGGGAGGAACACAATCGGATGAAATCTATGGAGCACGTACCACGCAGCCGCCACGCGTTCACGATGGTTGATCGTGGTGAGAGCACGCACGATCCAGTCTCGAACCGAGTCGCCAATGCTCCCCGGCAAGTGAATCAAGGACTGAGTCGCGCTGCGTTCGGCGCCGTCGTAGTCTCCGAGCGCTAACTGAGCTCGCGTCAGCTGCCAGCGGAGTTCGTGGGCAATCCTCGAGCGCGAGATGTCGCGATCTGCTAGCTCGTCGCGCAACGTCTTCACCAAAGACTCGAGTCGATCCCGACCTCGTGGCCCATCGGTCTCGAGGAATCGAAGACCGTCTTCCAAGACGACGCGGGCGTTGGTTAGTCGCCGTCGCTCGTCGGCGGTCAGCCGGGCAGGATCCGGGCGAACGAAGAGCGAGACATCGGTCGCCATCGTCCGAAGCAACCGCGCCTTGTCGTGCTCACCGCTCTGTTCGAGTCGCGTCGCCTCGGCGAGTAGTTTCTCGGGAGCTTGCTGTGCGAAGTGAACCGTCGTTAACACCGACGCCACCAACGCCGACACTCCCAAGATCATCGTCGCCGCGACCGACTTGCGATGCCGTCCCACCCAGCGCGTCGTTCGGTAAATGATCCCCGGCTCGCGAGCCCGCACCGGACGCCCTTCTTGGAACGCTTCCAGATCCTGAAGGAACGCTTGCATGGTGGGGTAGCGGTGCTCTGGCTCCTTCGCCATGGCCTTGCGACAGATGCGTTCGATGTCGACGGGCAGCGACGGAACGAGATTCCTCGGCCGCTGCGGATCCTGGTGAATGACCGCGTGCAACAACTCCCCGAAGTTGCGCTGAGGAAACGGCGGTTGTCCAGTCAGGCACTCGTACAGAACGGCACCGAGCGCGTACACATCGCTGCGCTCGCCGACACCGCTCGAGTCTCCCCGTGCCTGTTCGGGGCTCATGTAGGCGGGTGTTCCGAGCAGGTGTCCGCTCGCCGTCATGGAAACATCGTGCGATGCGTCACGCGCCAAACCGAAGTCGACGACGTGAGCCGCCTCGTCTTCGTCGAGCAGAATGTTGGCCGGCTTCAAGTCGCGGTGCACGACCCCGCGCGAGTGCGCGTGCGTGATGGCGGATGCGACCTGCTGCGCGATACGGATAGAGAGCGCCACCGTTAGCGGGCCCCGCTTGAGCCGATCGACCAACGCCTCGCCGTCGACGAGGTCCATCGTGAAGTAGACGTGCGTGTCGATCTGACCTACTTCGTGCACGGGAACGATGTTCGAGTGCTTGAGCCGAGCCAAGCTCTGTGCCTCGCGTCGGAAGCGCTCGATCGAATCCCCAAACGTCAGATCGCCCGGGCGCAGAATCTTCAGCGCGACTTCCCGATCCAGGGACTTCTGCCGGACGCGATAGACAATGCCCATTCCGCCGCGACCTATCTCGGCGATCAGTTCGAAGTCATCCGGGAGATCGGGATTCGAAAGATCCGGCGCCGCGAATCCGACCACGCCGGCAAACGCCTCGTCGGTCCACTCGACCGTGGCGATCCAGCGACCGACTTCGTCGGCGGACAACCCCAGCGTCTGCCCGAGCTTCACGGCGTCGACGTCACGCCCGTCGGCCCGTGCCGCTTGGACCGATTCGGCCAAGCGAGCGAATCGCTCATCGGTCGAATCCACGTCCGCGTCGTCGAAGGGAGAATCGGAGTCACTCAACAAGAACCTCTTTCCGAAGGAGCCAGGGGGTGAAGAGGATTCGAAGAGCGGATCCGCCACCTTTTCTCAAGAAATGGGGGCAGACGGCGCGATCGCTCCGAAGACGAGCCGGCGATCGAAACAGTCGGCCTCGTTCGGCGGAGAGGCTCCCGCTGAGGTCGTCCCGCGAATCGACGGTCACGGCCTGGAAAGCACGTCCGCCGTCGATTCGAGCAGCTCGGTGATCCAGCTGTGCGCGACGGCGATCTGCTGAGCGAGGCTCGACTCGTCGGCGAAGAACAGCAGCGCCCGGACGCGCGACGCGATCTCCTCGGGGAGATCCCTGTCCAGATAGCGAGTCGAGAACTCGAACCGTTCGGGGCAGTGGTTCATTCTCAGGAGTGTGACGAGCGGCTGGATGAGCATGGAGCCGTAGAAGTGCCACGCGTCGATCGGTCGGCCACGGTCGAGCTCCTTGGCGGGAAACCCACCGAACAAGAGGAAGCGCGCGCGCAGATGCTCGAGCCGATCGCGCATTCGCTCTTCGTTGGCGGCGACGTCCAAGTCCCCGGGAATGATCACGCCAAGCTTGTCGAAGACAATGACACCGGTTCCATGGACCTGACGCTCGCTGAAGCGCGGTGCCTCGGTGCTGCGTTCGAGCAAGACCAAATCGATGAGAAGCAGCGGGTGGGTGTCGCGCAAGCGGTAGAACCGTTGCCGATGGCCGTGCCAGGTAGGCTCGGGGACGTTGTACTGAACGTGAATCGGGGAGAGTGAGGCGAGCGCTCTCTCGACGCAGGCGAACGCAACATCGGTGCGGCCGTCGGCAACGTCGAGCTGAACGTCGAGATCTGAAAAAGAATCGGCGGCCCCGAATGCATCGGAGCCGCCGAGCCACATCGCGTTGATGTCAGGTTCGTCGACGAGCGCGTCGCGCAGGGCCGAGGTCAAGGCCTGCCGGTCTAACATCGCTGAACCGTCTACTTGTCCCACGGGTCTTCGAGCTTGGTTCCCTGCATGCGGAAGATGCTCATCAGGTAGCCGTACTCGTCGAATTCTTCCCCGACTTCGAACTTGCCTTCGACGCGGAGGAGGATTTCGGGCAGGTACTTCACGCCGTTTTCGAAGCGGACTTCGACCACTTCGTTCACGGCCGGGAGCTGACCGAAGCAGCAGCCCAAGTGGCTGCGCGCCAGGAAGAACGTCTTCACCCGGTTCGTGTCCGCGTCGAGGTCGATCGGAATCATGTACCCTTCCATGGTCACGTGCTCACCATGCAGGGCGACGACGTCGGCCGGGATCTGGTTCTTGATCAGACTCTCCGGGTTGCCGATCGGCTCGATGTACTTGAAGTCGGCAATACGCTTGAAGGTGAGCAGGTCCGGATTCTCGGCGGCGGAACGCTCTTCGCGTTCACGGTCCGCGGCGGTGGGATCGAACCCGGCCGAATCGTCCGTGTCGCTAAGGCCGCCCGCCCCATCCGACCTCATCTCGTCGGACGGCGGTGAGTAGAGCGGTGCACCCTGGGGAACGGCGCCTTCGAGAACGGCGCTCGCGACGGCGGTTTCCGTCGGACCAGCCGGGCGGCAACCACACGCGAAGAAGGCAAGCAGCACGAAAACCGCTGCGTTCAACCGAGATCGAACCATGACTTTCCTTACTCGTTCCCCGCGGGGAACGGAAACTCCACGCTCTTGAATTCAGTCCCTTTGACGGTGAGCGACACGACAGTGGCGTCGAACTTCGTCACGCCTTTGAGCAGCGCGCTCGTCGCCTCGAACTCTGAAGTATCGCCCGGCTTCTCTCCGGAGAGTTTGTTGGCGCGCGCCGCGAGTTTGATCGTTTCGCTCTTCCCGTCCACCGTGACGAGCAACTCGATGCTTTCTTGCGACACACGAACGCCGTTCTCGGCGCTCCCGTCGAGTACCCACGCTTCCAGCTGACCGGTCGTCGCGTCGAGCACGAACTCGAGGTGCGCCGTCTCCGAACCAAACACGACAAGAGTACCGTCATGCGGCGCATCGTGCTCGTGTCCACCGTGCTCGTGCGAGTGACCTTCCTGGTCGTGACCGTGATCTTGCTCAGCGTCGCCGCTGGACTTCCCGTCGCAACCGAACGCCAGGAGCGCACAAACCGAAAGAAACAGTGCGGTACGCATTGAGGAGAATCTCCAAACTCGTGGTCCGCGCCTCGACCGATCTCGAGCCGCTTGACGTCGTGATTGTAAGCGGTCGGCGCTTCGCTTACGACGCCGGGATCAAATTGTCCGCGACGTCCGTCGAGTACGCCTTGAACGCCGGAATGAGCCCGGAAATCGCTCCGACCACCGTCATGCCGAGCGGCGTCGCCCAGAACACGGGGTGCGAGAAGTCGAGGGCTAGGTTGAGCCCGGTCTTCTGCCAGACGAACCAGGACGTGGCGCTGAAGACACACGCGTAAACCGCGAATCCAACGACACTACCGATCAGGGCGATGGTGCCCGCCTCGGCCACGATCACGGAAAAGACGGTGGTGCGCCGAGCGCCGAGCGCCCGAAAAATGGCGAACTCGCGGCGCCGTTCGTTCATGGTGTTGTAGATGCTCGCCAAAATCGACGCCGCGGCCACGGCAACCACGAGGTAGGCGACGTACTCGAGGACCTTGGTGATCAGCCCCAGCCGGTTGAACAGTTGGGCAACGGTCTCACTCACGGGGAACGCGAGGGTTCGGTCCTTCGCCTGCCGGTTGATCGACCGCGCCACGTTCAGCCCCTGCATGCTGTTCTTGAACTGAATCATCACCGCACTGACTTCTTTGTGCTCGTCGGGAATCTCTGGGGCATTCGCCGTGTATTTCTCACCGGCCCCCCACAACTCGTGCCCCTCCATGCGGAAGACGCCGTCGATCGGAATCCAGATCACCATGTCGGCCGGCGTGTTGGTCGGTTCGAGCACTCCGACGATCACGTACTCTTCTTCGTGCTTCATGGCCGGGTTGAAATCGAGACCGTGGTACGGCTGGATCTTGGAACCGAGACCGAGCTTGAGCCGGTGGGCGGCGGTGCTCCCGATCACCGCTTCCTTGAACGCGTCGCCAAAGACACGGCTCGGCGCCTTCAACTCGAATCGGCGGCCGTCGCGGGCGGCGTAGTCGGTGAACAGTTCACTGGTCGTTCCGACGATTCTCACGCCGTAGTAGTTGTCCCCCGTCGCGTACGGAATCGCGTGCTTGACGCGCGGGTCCGCCTTCATGTCGACGTAGTGCTTCCACGCCATGTTTCCGGGAGACGCCTCGAGGTGGAACACCGAGTTGAGAACGAGCGCGAGCTTGCTCGATCGTGTCCCCAAGACGGCGTCGAACCCGAACGCACCACCGGTGAACGCGTTCTTCGATTGCTCACTGAGCGAGAACACGGACATGACGAGCCCCGCAGCGAGCGCAACCGACATAATGGTCACGATCGTGGAGAGCGCGTGCTGACGAAGGCTCTTGCGGACGATAAAGAGAAGCGTCACGCCGCACCTCCCTGAGCCATCGCGGCTCGATTCACGTCGCTCAGTCGTTCGCACCGAGAGAACTCCCCGAGAACTGCGGGGTCATGACTCACTAAGAGCAAGGCCGCCCCCGATTCTGTGCAGGTGTCTTGGATGAGAGTCAGCGCGTCACGAGCGGTGTTGCGATCGAGGTTGCCGGTCGGCTCGTCGGCCAACACCAACTCCGGTTGATTGACCAGCGCCCTGGCCAGCGCCACGCGCTGCTGCTGACCAATCGACAGCTGGCGAGGACGGTAGTCCATGCGGTCGCCCAAGCCGAGTTGAGCCAACAGCGACCGGGCACGTTCGCGGTCGGCGCCCACCCCGAACATCATGCCGAGCAAAACGTTCTCGAGTGCGGTGTAGCCCTGCAAGAGATTGAATGTCTGAAACACGTAGCCCAACCGGTTCGCTCGGTAGAGATCCCGTTGCGACTCAGCCAAACCAGCGATCTCTTGATCGCCGACGTGAACCGTGCCTTCGTCGGGCGTCAGGATGCCCGCGATGATATTGAGCAGCGTCGTCTTGCCGCTGCCGCTCTGACCCTCTAGCGCAACTTGCTCGCCGGCATCGACGGCGAACGCGGGGATGTCGAGCACCGCGGTGACGGTGCCGTCGGGCGAACGATACGACTTCCGGAGGTCCCGGATTTCGAGAAGAGCCATTGATACTCCAGGGCCGTTACTGCGTCTCAGCCCCCTAGAACCGCGGAAAAACGAGGGGACGTCCGTGACGGGAGAGCGGTTCCGACAATGTCTCCAGAAACCGCAAACGGCGTAACTTAGGACCGAGGTGCAAGGGTGTCAAGGACCCGGGACGAAGCGTCTATATCGCCATTTGCGCCCCGATGGCGGCCAGGCCGCCGCCGGGGTCGAACGCGTGACGACTCCCGATGCTATGCTTCTTTGAAAGGGGCGAATTCGTATGCCCGACAAAGCCCGCGGCCTGGAACTCGAGCTCGAACAAGCGCACGCACTGCTCGATCAGTATGGGATCGCACGGATAGATCCTGAGTCAATGATGATCCTCAGTGTGCGGGGACGTCTCGAAATGCTGCTAGAGCAAGCGCGTCAGAGCGACCAGGTCTTGTAGACGCACGCTCGGTGGTGCGGTGGTGGTGCCGTGACGGACAACGTCTCGCGAAGTCGCCGCACCCCTTGCGCGCTCTCCACAAGTCTCCGAGAATTCCAGACGACCCGGTCGCTGTCCCCAGCCCCGCTTCAACCCGTGAAGCGTAGTCGTCGGAACTCTCATGCGTCGCTACCAGCTCAATGAGTTTGGTGAAGAACGGCTGACACTCGCCCGCGGAGAGTGCGCTGTACTCGAACCTGGCGAGGTTCGGGTCGCTATTGGCGCGTTGAGCATCAACTATCGAGATCTGTTGGTGATCCGGGGCCAGTACAACCCGCGGCTCGCGCTGCCCATCGTTCCGTTGAGCGACGGCGCCGGCGAAGTCATCGAAGTCGGTCCCCAGGTCGATCGCTTCGCGGTCGGCGATCGGGTGACCACGCACTTCGTCTCTGGCTGGCTGGAGGGCCCCTACCGGGGCGAGTACGCCTCCACCACGCTCGGAACTCCCGGTCCCGGAGTGGCGTGCGACGAAGTCGCGCTGCCCGCTGACGCCCTGGTGCGAACGCCGAGTCACCTCGACGACGGCGAAGCGGCCACGCTCCCGATCGCCGCGCTCACCGCATGGAGCGCGCTCGTCACCGAAGGCAACGTGCGACCGGGCGACTCCGTCCTCACGTTGGGCACCGGTGGCGTCTCCATTTTCGCGCTGCAACTCGGCTGTGCGCTGGGTGCCGACGTCTGGGTGACAAGCAAAAGTGACGAGAAGCTCGCCCGCGCCACCGCGCTCGGCGCGGTGCAGACGATCAACTACCGCACGCACCCGCAGTGGGAGCGCGAAGTCCGCACGCGCACCGAGGGTCGCGGCGTCGATCTGGTCGTCGAGAACGGCGGAGTCGGAACGCTCAGCCAGTCGCTGGTCGCCGTTCGACCCGGCGGCACGGTGGCGCTGCTCGGCGCCCTCACCGGCCTTCAAGGCGAAGTCGACATCGCGCCGATACTGATGAAGCGAGTCCGTGTGGCCGGAATCCTCGTCGACTCGCGCTCGGCGTTCGAAGCCATGCTATCGTTCATCGAGACGCACCAGATCAAACCGATCGTGCACCGACGTTACCCCTTCGAGTCGCTCGCAACCGCGCTCGGGGACCTAGCCAGTGGAGACCACTTCGGCAAGATCGTGATCGAGATGACCCAGAGAGACAGCGACGCATGAACGGTCAGCCAGCCAACCCGCTGCCGGACCCCGATGAACCGGCGGCGGACGACGGCGAGATCGTTCCGTCCGACGCCCCGGACCAGAAGCTCATGCGATCCAATCCCGGCTTCGGCAACTACTTCAATCGTGAGCTCAGCTTGTTGCAGTTCAACTTGCGCGTGTTGCAGCTCGCCCAAGATCTGACGATCCCGCTGCTCGAACGTCTACGATTCCTCGCCATCAGCTCGACGAACCTCGACGAGTTCTTCGAGATTCGCGTGTCCGGACTGAAACAACACGTCGCGTTCGATGTTCCGCTGTCTTCCGCGGACCGGCTCTCACCTCGCCAAGCGCTTACTCACATCTCCGACGCTTGTCGCAATCTCGTGTCGGAACAGTACCGAGTGCTGAACGAGGAGATTCTTCCCGCGCTCGACGAAGAAGGCGTGCGCGTCGTGCGTCGGACCGACTGGACGCCCGAGCAAGCGCGCTGGGTCGCCGACTATTTCGAAGAGTTCGTGCTTCCCGTGCTCACGCCGGTCGGACTCGACCCGGCGCACCCGTTCCCGCGAATCCTCAACAAGAGTCTCAACTTCATCGTCGGGCTCAAAGGCAAAGACGCGTTCGGTCGCTCGAGCCGTGCCGCGGTGGTGCAGGCGCCCCGCGTGGTGCCGCGCTTGATCGAGTTCCCGAAAGAGATCAGTGAAAAAGCGCACGAGTTCGTGCTCCTCTCGTCCGTCATTCATTCCAACGTGGGCGCGCTGTTCCCCGGCATGAAGATCCAAGGGTGCTACCAATTCCGCGTGACACGCGACAGCGACCTGTGGGTCGACGAAGAAGAAGTCGACGATTTGCTGAACGCGTTGCGAGGGGAGCTGCTCAGTCGCCGGTTCTCGGGTCCGGTCCGTCTCGAGGTGGCCAACAACTGCACCGTAGAGATGCGGGACTACCTTCTGCAACTGTTCAAACTGAAGGCGGACGATCTCTACTCCGTCGACGGGCCGGTCAATCTCCATCGACTCAGCGCGCTGTACGACCTCGTCGACGTACCGAAGCTTAAGTTCCCGTTGCTCAAGTCGGGAACTCCGACCGGTCTCGAGGCGGGCACCGATATCTTCAAAGCGATGCGTCGCGGACCACTGCTACTACACCATCCGTTTCAGTCGTTCAGTCCCGTCGTCGATTTGTTGCGCAGCGCCGCACGAGATCCGAACGTGCTCGCCATTCGGCAGACGGTGTACCGCACCGGCAACGACTCTCCGCTGGTCGCCGCACTCATAGAAGCGGCGCGCGCCGGCAAAGAAGTCACCGCAGTCGTCGAACTCCGTGCTCGCTTCGATGAAGCCGCGAACATAGACCTCGCCACGCAACTCCAAGAAGCAGGGGCGAAGGTTGTCTACGGTATCGTGGGCTACAAGGCGCACTCGAAGATGCTGCTGATCGTTCGCCGCGAAGGCAAACGGATCCGCCGCTACGTGCACCTCGGCACCGGGAACTATCACAGCGGCACGGCAAAGGCGTACACCGACTTCGGCCTGCTCACCTGCGACGAGGTCATCGGGCAAGACGTTCACAACTTGTTCCAACAGCTGACCGGACTCGGCAAGGTCAGCAACCTCGGCAAACTCTTGCAGTCACCGTTCACGCTACACAGCACGGTCATCGATTTGATCGAAGCGGAGACCGCAGCGGCGGTCGCCGGTCGCGAAGCGCGGGTCGTCGCCAAGATGAACGCACTCATCGAGCCGCAAGTGATCGAAGCGCTGTACCGCGCCTCCTGCGCTGGAGTCGAGATCGACTTGGTCATTCGCGGGACGTGCTGCTTGCGGCCGGGCGTACCCGGCCTCTCCGAGAACATCAAAGTGCGATCGATCATGGGACGCTTCTTGGAGCACAGCCGAATCTTCTACTTCTACGCTGACGGCCAGGAGCTAGCGTACGCGTCGAGCGCCGACTGGATGCCGCGAAACTTCTTTCGTCGAGTAGAGACCGCATTCCCGATCGAGAAGAAGAAGCAGCGACGACGGGTGATCGAGGAAGGACTCATTCCGTACCTCGAGGACAACACCAACGCGTGGGAGCTGCAACCGGATGGCTCCTACGTGCGCGTTCAGTGCGCGGACAAAGAGCCGCGCTTCTCGGCGCAGGAACACTTACTCAACCTACTCGGGGACGGGTCGCCCTACTACGATCAGATCATACCCTTGCGTGGCGAGGATTGACGCTTCGGTGGCTAGGTCGGCGGCCGTGACCGGTCGCTCTTCGAGCCACTTAGAATCAACGCCCAACTCCAAGGTGAGACCCTCTACGGAGATCTCTAGGGACGGCGGTGGAGAGGTGTCTCGACTCCGGTGCAGCAAGACGGCGAGCCGCAGAAGAATGATCAGCCACAACCCGACCTGGCGATCGAGGTGATCGAACTCGTCGATGATCTCCGGAAGCAACTTCTTGCGGTGTAGTCGAACCAAGAGCGCCAGGTTGACTTGATCGCCTCTCGCGAATCCATCCATGCGCGCGTTGCGAATCAAGTACTCGCCGTGTTTGTGATAGCCCACGTGCGAAATGGCCAACCCTACCTCGTGCAGCCGCGCCCCCCACGAAATCAGACGTCGCGGGTAGTCATCGGTGACGCCGAGGGGCTGTGCGACCTGACCGAGGAGCTGAAGCCCGGTCGCTTCCACCCGTAACGACTGAGCTTCATCGACTTGGAATCGCCGAACGAAACTCCACACCGTGCGGTCACGGACGTCCTCGTGTTGGAACCGGCCGTGGAGGTCATACAAGAGGCCTTCGCGAAGGCCGCCCGCCGTCGCCATCATGTGATCGATCTCGAACGTCTCGAACGCCGCCAACAGAATAGCAAGCCCCCCGGGCAACACCGGGCGTCGGTCCGCCTTCAGCCCGCCGAGCTGCACGTTGTCGATGCTGTCCGCCGCGATCAACGCCTTGCGCAGCTTCCGCAGCCCTTTCGCGGTCACCCCACCGGTCGACCACTCCGCCTCGCACAAGATGCTCTCGATCGCGTGCGCCGTTCCCGACGAACCGAGACACGCGTCCCACGAACTCGGACGAAAGGTGCGCACCAACTCCTGGAACTCGACCCGGGCCGCCGTGACTGCTTGCTTGAACGCGTCGCGAGTGAGTTCACCATCTGGGAAAAAGCGTCGACTGTACGATACGCACCCGATACTGATCGACTCCGCTTCGATCAGCTCGGGTCCCTCTCCGAGAATGAACTCGGTACTACCGCCCCCGATATCGATCACCAACCGACGACCGAGTCGCGGCGCGGACGAGTGCACAACTCCCAAGTAGACGAGACGCGCCTCTTCGATGCCCGATATGACATCGATGGGGTGGCCGATCGCTTTCTCACAGGACTCGATGAACGAGCCGATACGCCGCGCCTTGCGAAAGGTGTTGGTGCCGACCACACGAACGTGACCGGGCGGCAGGTTGCGCAACTGCTCACCGAAGCGCTCCAAGCACGCCAGCGCTCGACGCCGAGACTTCTTGTCGAGCTCGCGGTTGTCTTGCAGCCCGCCGGCCAAACGCACGCGCTCTCGCTGCCGATCGATGACCCTCACTTCGCCCGAGAACAGCTGCGCCATGATCATGTGAAAGCTGTTCGATCCGAGATCGACGGCGGCGCCGAGTGGAGGATCTCCGCTGTTGTCGGACCAGTCGAACACGGGAGCTACCCTTCGATTCGGCCGAGTTGACGCAGGGCTCGCGGCGGGAGCATCCACAACAACTCGGCGCGCGTCGCCAGCGATCTCGGTGACGCAACTCTTGGTGACACCTCTGGTGACGCCCGACTCCCGGCCGACGCGCCGGGGAGTTCCCACGGGAATTCCAGGCAGACCGTCCCGCACTTCTTCAGGAACACGGAACCGAACGGACCGCCGATCGCCTCGGCGATGATCCGATCGAGGTTAGGCGCGTGGCCAGCACAGAGTACTCCGCCGTCGTCGAATTCGTGGCTCGCTTGCATGGAGTGGAGCGTCGAGAACAACTCCAAAGGATTGGCGCTGGGTTCGAGCGAATCGGTGACTTCCAGCGCACCTTCCACTTCGAGTAGATCGGCGACGATCTCCGCCGTTTCGACCGCACGCAAAAGCGAGCTGGTCAGAATCACGGCCGGTCGGACTTTCAACGCCCGCAAGCCGAGCGCCGCCGCTGCCGTCCGTGTGCGACCGCGATCGGAGAGCGAGCGAGCGGCATCGGAACACGGCTCGTCGAGCGACTCGTCTTCCAACGAGTCGGCGAGCCGCGAGGGCAAACTCGTTCCGCCGGGCACCGCGATCCCGTGACGCATCAAGTAAACGAGCATCGGCATCCCTCCTGAGGACAACGGTTATGGTACTACAACCGGTCTATCTCGTCTGCCGGTCGACGAGCAAATCCCGTTGCATCGCTGGCACGACCGCCCCACCATGTCACGACTTGTTCATGAGTATCACCACGTCGGGCCAAGACCTTCAACGGATGGGGACGCATGGGGACGCCGCAAGATTCGCCCAACGAACAGCGGAAGTATCCGGAAGTATCGATCAGCGCGGTCGTCTTCGCGATCTTCATCGGGATCGTCATGAACGCGTCGATCACGCTCGCCGGCCTTCGCATCGGCTTCACGATCACCGGCTCGGCGATCGCTGCGTTACTCGGCTTCGGTATCCTGCGTGGCATTCTCCGACGCGGATCGATCCTCGAGACGAACATCGCTCAGACGGTCGCTTCCGGCGTGAACATCCCCAACTCCGGAGTGATCTTCACGGTCCCCGTGCTCATCATCTTGGGCACCACCGACTTCAGCGCGGGGTCGGCCGACTTCTGGTTGCTGACGTTCTCGTGTGTCGCCGGTGGACTACTCGGCTGCGCGTTCATCATTCCGTTGCGTAAGCAGATGATCGATATCGATCGACTGCGTTTTCCCACGGCGACCGGCGTCGCGACCATTCTCAAGTCGCCGGGCGCCGGCCCCAAGAAGGCGCTGGTCCTCCTGGTCGGAGTCGTCATCGCGGGGCTGCTGCAACTTCCCAAGGGGTTGCCCGGAATCCCTCGTAACGCGACGGTCGAACAGCTCGACGCCTTGGTCGCCAGCGAGCGCGTTTCTCCGGAAACGGCGGAGTTCACACGGACTTTGGACTCGTGGATCGAACAGAAGCGCGCCCCAGACCCTGTCGTCGAGCACGGACGTCGCGAGGCGAATCGCATCGAACTGCAGCAAAAGTTCGACGCGGGTGGGAACGTCGCCCAACAACTCGCGGCCGCCAAGGTTGCGCTGGCCGACAGCTCCGTTCAGGTCCCCCTCAACGTCGCACTCGAGGCATACCGCGCGTCGCAGGGAGAGGTCGAGTGGGAGTCGCTCCGCCGCAAGAAGCTCGGTTGGGCGCAGAATCCCCTGCCCGGTTACGCCGACATCGATCTCCGCGCCGCACCGGTCACCGAACAACGAGACACGGACGGTGACGGGGTCGCCGAAACGGTGCTGACGCGCGGCTCTGACCGCGACCAGAACGGGAAGCCCGATCTGCTGCTCACGGACAGTCAGTTCGACGCCGGTCGTTGGCTCGGCCTTCCCGACGAAATGCAGCTGGTCTTCGCGATCGCGCCGTTCGCGCTCGGCGCTGGCTTCATCACCGGCTTCGCCGGGCTCTTTGTTCTCGCCGGTGGCATTCTAGCGTTTCTGTTCTTGAACCCGATCGCATTCAACCTCGGCTGGTTTCCGGCGACGACGGTCGCGCACGCGGTGCCGGGGCTCGGGTACTCCCTGTTCAACCGACCGCTCGGCATCGGCCTGCTGCTCGGTGGAGCGGGCATGGGCATCCTCGCGTCGTTGCCGGCGATCAAAGAAGCGTTACGCTCGATCATCGCGAGCTCACGCGCCGGGAGTTCGTCCGGCTCCGACGAGCTCGGCTTTCGACCGATCGCCTTCGCGTGCGCACTTGCGCTCGTTCTTCTGTTCATCGCGGCCGACTACGTCGGACACCGTCCACTGAACGACACCTGCCCGGTGACGTCAGGCGTGACGACCGACGCCAGCCGCGTGCACGCGGGGTACGTCATCGAGTTTTCGTCCGAAGAGGCCGCGACCGAGTGGATGAGCGGACCCGAAGATGTGCGAAGCGAGTTCTTGGCCACGCACAACGCTCGACCCGGCTTGCTGGCGGGGTTGAACCTTCACTTGCGCGCGCTCTTGATCGCCATCATCGGCGCCCTCTGGATGTGGTTCGCGGGAATCATCATCGCGCAGTGCACTGGAATGACCGACTGGTCGCCGATCTCCGGCATGGCGCTCTTGACCGTAGTGCTGGTCATGTTGCTGGCCGGAACCGGCGCCGTGTTCGGCGCCGTCCTGATCGGAGCCGCGCTCTGCGTCGCAATCACGCTGGCGTCCGACATGATGGGCGACATGAAGACCGGCTACCTCGTCGGCGCGCAGCCTCGTCGCCAACAACTCTTGGAACTCGGCGTGGTGTGGATCGGGCCGATCGTCGCCATGTTCACGATCCTCTTCATCGTGAACTACAACACCAGCCAAGGCGGTCCGGCGCTAGGCCCGGGGTCGCCGCTGCAGACCGGGGCACCGCAAGCGCAAGCGCTCGCCGCGATCATCAACGGGATCCAGGGAGGCGACATGCCGTACGCCCTGTACGCGCTCGGGGCGATCGCCGGCGCGATCCTCGGGCTCGGCGCATTCTCCGGGCTCGGAGTACTCGTCGGTCTCTCGATGTATCTGCCGTTCATGTATATCGCGACGTACGGGATCGGGTGTGTCGCGAACATTGCACTACGCAAACTCCGCGGCCCGCACTGGGTCGAAGAGTGGGGTGTCCCGTTCGCGGCGGGGCTGATCGTCGGCGACTCCGTCGTCGAGATGACTATCAACGGCATCCAAATGGCATTGGGTTAGGGCCGGACATGAAGAAACTCATCGGAACACCGCTGATCATTCTCGGCATCGCGGTCGCGACGCTCACCGCGACCACCGCGTACACGCCCCTCGTCGAAGGGCTGTCGCTTGACCCGCCGTTGACCCTTTCCTCGCCGGCCGGAGCGCAGGTGGACGATCCCACTCAGCCGATCGTCGCGGCCGGCACCACGCTCACCGTCGACACGTTGCAGTCCCTCACCGATGCCAAAGTAGCGCGAGTGCGCGTGAAGGAGTTCGCCTTCGCACGCTGGCCCGAACGGTGGTGGTTCGTGCTCGCCTGCGTCAGTTTGCTGGTGGGTAGTCTGTTGATGCGACATAGCGCGGCCGACGCGTTAGCCGCAGCGGGCGCGACCGCCACCAACCGGGCGACCGCCGACGTCTTGAAGGAAGTCGTCGAAGCGTTGACCCGCGTGCGCGCGATCGTCGACGAGGACGCGCCGCTGGGCGAAGCGTGCCGGACCATCGAGACCCTTCAGCGCGGTGCCCTCGGAGGGTTCGTCGAGGACCGGCAATCGATCGCCGATCGACACGGACTTGCCCGCCTCGCCCGGGTCATGGATCGGTTTGCCGCCGGTGATCGCCTCGTCAACCGCTCCTGGTCCGCCGCGGCCGACGGCTACCGCGGCGAAACGAGCGATTGCCTGGGCCGAGCGATCGACGCCTTCGAAGACGCGCGCTTACGCCTCGAGGCGTAAGCGCTGGTCTACGTCAAGCGGGTCAACACCCTGCCGTGGTCAAGCAGTCCAGCCCGTCGAGGGTGGGATCAAGCCCACAACCATCCGACGGCGCGGGAGCCGGCGGCGCCGCTCCGGCGGCGAACAAGAACTGCAGCTTGTAGAACGCGTCCCCGATGTCGAGCCCGCCGTTGTCGTTGGCGTCGCAGGCGTCGAGACACAACGGCTCCTCGGTCCCGAGAAAGAGATGCTGAAGCAGCACAATGACGTCGGCGAGGTTGCACGTACCGTCGCCGCTACAGTCTCCGCGGATGAACGGAGCAAAGCCTGTCTTGAAGTGGAGCATGACTTCCGTCTTGGTGCTGTCGTCGCTCTGCCCCAGCTCGATCGAATTGTTCAAGACCTTGCCCGGCTCGCCAGGGACACCCGGGACGAACGGGAACTCCGTCCGGTAGTAGATCGCAACGTCGTAGTGCGAGTCCGGGGGGCCGTTGGTCTTGCGAATAACCGGGCCCGCGTTGTCGCCGAGAAGATCGGTTGCGAACGGTCCGGTACCGGTAGGAAACAATCGATCGGTACTGTCGTCCGACGTGCTGTCGCCGTCATAAGCCTCGGTCCAACCGGTCAGATCCAGAGTTGCGTGCGCCAAGCCTGTGATCTGAGCACAGCTGTCGTCACCATCCGGAACGACATTGCCGTCACCCAACCGCCCGGCCACGCCGTCATAGTTTGCAAACGGAGTGAGGTTGTCGAATCCCCAAATGTCGGCGCCTTCGATGTACACGCCGACTCCGGCCAGGATGAGGTCCGCCAACAACTGACCGTCAGACTGCGTCAGTGCGTAGTTATTGGGAAACGTCCCGCAACAAACCCACACGACATCTCCCGGGCCGAGCTGCTCCGCGCAGATCTCGTCGAACCCGTCGGCACGAATGAAGTTCTTCGTCGACAACGTGAAGAAGCTCATCCAGCCGCCCGCGCTGTCGATCATCCCGGCACTGGCGACCTCCAAGACGACGTTAGTACGGTCGACGAGACCAGCCAAGTGGTTGTGAGGCACTGCCGTCATCGAGGTCGTTCCCGCGGGACAGGTCGAAACGACTTGTACGCCGAAGTTGCCCGGCGGAAGGTCGAGTGCCACCGACGTCGGCTGCGCCATCCCCGGAGTGACCGGAAGGATGACCTGAGCGACGACCATCAATGTCATGGGGTCGATCGCACGAACTTGAAAGCTGTCGTAGAGGATCGGGTTGGTCCAGCTGACCAGCGCCTGACCGGTGTCACAGTTCGTCGTCGTATCCAGGTTGCTGACCGACGGGCACATCACCTGGCCGTGGACGGTGGGCATGGTCAACAAGGCCACCATCGCGGCGGCCAACGTGGTCTTCCAGTGCATCGACTTCAATGGCATCGGTCACTCCTTAGTTGCGAACTCTTGCGGATAGATCGGGGTCGCGGTCGCGCCCGGCGTGCGCGAAACACGCGCTGGGGGCCGACACGAAGTAACTCCGAACCGGCTAGTGGCCCAACCCGGAATTCGAGTGTACCGTGACAGACCTGTCGAGAAATTCCCGTAAAACTCGTCGAGCACAGCGACGCGACCGACACCCCCCAGGACGGCGCAACGGGCACCTACGCCCGGTTGCTCGCCGGAAGCAGTACGCCCCTGTCGAGCTTTTCGGTGCTCCCGGAAGGACTTAGGACACTCACCGCGATCGGACCCTGCCGTCAAACGTCTGGAAATCGATCGGCTTTCGAGTATCGTGCGCGCGACCATCGCCAGGGACGACCCCTGTCGATCCCCGCTTCGACTCGAAGGTAAACCGTGTACACGCTCTTCATCGCCCTCGGTATCGGTGTCTCGCTCAGCGTCCTCTGGGCCGTCGTCTTGTTTCCCGGTGCCTACATTGTCGGCCCAATCCTGGGAATGGTCGCTTTCTTGATCGCGTTTGCTCTGCTGTCGCGCCGACTCATGAAGCAGATCCAGCCAAAACTGATGGAGGCGCAGAAGCTCGCGCAAAGCAATCAGATCAAGAAGGCGGTCGAGACGCTCGAAGAGTTGCGCCCCTTCTCGAAGTGGCAACTGCTGCTCGAAGGCCAGGTCAACGCGCAGATCGGTATGTTCGCGTATCACGAAGACGAGGACCGCGCTTACGACTTCCTACTCAAAGCGTCCCCTCGCGCTCCCGACGCCTTCTTGTTGCGCGCGGCCATCGAGTACCGCCGCGGCGATAACGACACCGCCGTCGCGAGCTGCGAGGCTGGCATCCGTTCGAACAAGAAGCACGCGATGCTCTACAACATGCTCGCATGGCTTCACCAACAAGAGGACGACAACGACAGTGCCCTCAAGGTCCTCAACCGTTACTTGGCGATCGAAAAAACCAACGACGCCACTCGAAGCAACGCCGAACGGCTACAGAACGCGCAAAAACTCGACATGCGTCAGTTCGGGGATATGTGGTATCTGCTGAAGATCGACCGCCCCCCGGCACAGATGGGTATGATGACCGGCCGCAAAGGCTTCCGTCAGCCCAAGGGTGCCAACAAGAAACCGAAGCGCAAAAAACGCTGAGACTCTGAAACACGACGACTGCCACCATGCCCGAACCGACCCCCGACCCCGTAGGCTTCGAGTGGAGGCACGATCGAGTCATTCCGTGGAGTGAACTCCGCTTCGAACAGAGCATCGGCGGCGGTCCCGGCGGTCAACACGTCAACAAGACCGCGACCCGCGTCACCCTGATCTGGTCCCCCGCCACGTCGTCCGCCTTCGCCGACCACGAAGTGCGCAAGATCTGTACGAACCTCCGCACCAGAATCAACAGCGCCGGTGAACTGCGGCTGCGCAGCGGAGCGAATCGAAGCGCACGCCGCAACCGCGACGAGTGCCTCTCCCTCATGTCGCAACTCCTGAAGGAAGCCCTCACCACGCAACGTCGCCGCGTGGCCACCAAGCCGACCCGGTCCTCGAAGAAACGCCGCGTCGACCAAAAACGACGCCGCTCCGATGTAAAAAAGAACCGCAAGCGCCCGGGCCGCGACGACTAGCGAAGCGCGCCGTGTCGCGGGACGTCGATCGCGACCAGCCGAGCCGACAACACACTGCTCGATGAATGGCCTGATGATTGGCTAGGGGCACCCGCTTCGCTCACATCCGTCGCACGATGTGCCGTGAGTTTACCCGGCCCTGAAGCACACGGACGGCCCGACCACATAGCAGCGTCGCGTCCAACAGGGTCGCTCGGCGGGCACGCGGATCCATCGAGCGACAATCCACAACCGGGTATGACGAAGTGGACATGACGTGGGGGGCGCATCGTGG
>JAJFFE010000096.1 GCA_021776775.1 Planctomycetota bacterium
ACCGCGCTGATCGACGGCTTGGTCCAGGTGACCTCCACGACATGGCCGTCGGTGAGCACCCAGCCACGGCCCGAGCCGAGGAACTGTTCTTCATACACCGCAGAACCGGCGGTATCGGTGCTGCCGGTGCGCACATGGCCGACCTCGGCGATGACGACGTTGGCGGCGAGCACCGAAACTCCGTCGGCGTCGACATACTCTGAGCCGCTCTGGGTGCGACGCCAGCCTTCAGCAGTGCTGTCCCAGAACCAGTCTGATGTGACCGAGGGGTAGCTGATCGACGCCCCGGCCGTGGCAACGGCGGTTTCGGGCAACCCGATCGTTTCGTCGCGGTACTCGAAGTGGGGCAGGGGTGCGCCGCCGTCGCCGTTCTCCTCGGCTATCCCCCACAGAACCGACGGGTCGGTCATGAGGTCGTAGGTGCCAGGGCGATCAGGGGCCCGGGTGTACTCGGTGCGGGTACCGGCGCCCAGATCCACGATGTTCTGGCGGCGGAGCAGGGACGCGTGAACGCGGTTGGCTCCGGACCAGACGAAGACCGGCTGGTTGAGAGACCCGAGCACGGCTATGTCGGTGGTGCGGCCCGATCGGATCGGACCGAGTTCTGTGGGGGTGTTGGAATGGAAGACCATCACGAGGCGGGTGAAGCCGCCCTCGATCTGTTCGACATAGACGATGTCGGCCTGTGAGATCGCCTCCTGGGGGCGGCCCTTCTCGGTGTTGTCGATCTTCACGACGATGGCCGGCCGATCGGCGAGCGATGGGTCGGAGAGGGCCAGGCCCGTGAGGGGAGCGATTCCTGGAGCGCTCGCCGCGGGTGCCAAGGCAGCGGGCGCCACGATGTTGCGGTCGGGGTCGACCTGTCCGAGTACCCCGGTGTAGGGGGGCTCGTCGGAGAACACGCTGATGCTCCCGAATCCTTCGAGGGGTTGGACATCGACCACAGGGGCAGGCCCACGGGTGGTGGGCGGACTCAGTACGACCTCAACCGGGGTGGTGGTGGAAGAAGTCGCGGCATCTTCGATACCCGCCTCCGCGTCATCGGCCCCAGCATCATCGGCCGACTCGTCGGCAGTGGCATCGTCGCCCCCGCCACAGGCTGTCGCAACGAAGGCGAGGGTGAGCAGGAGGCTGAGAAGGCGCAGGCGCATGGGGCGCAATATTACGGGGAGATTACGGTTTTCTGACCACTCCCGGCCGTATGTCCGGATAAAGGTTTGCTCACCAGGCGCGCTCGCTCATCACCTCGACCAGTTGATCGGCGAGCTCGGGGCGAGAGATGATGAGTCCGGGCGACCATGGGTCGGGTTTGTTGAACTCGAGTTCGCCGCCATCGAGGTGGCAGCAGCGGAGTCCTGCAGCACGGGCGACGGCCACCGGGGCACAAGAATCCCATTCGTAGAGCCCTCCTCCGTGCACGTAGGCATCGAACTCGCCGCGAACCACCGCCATCGCCTTCACGCCCGCGGACCCGACTGCGTACACCTCGGCGCCGAGGGCCTCCTGGAGCAGGCGGCCGTCGTAGTGGCTGCGGGAACGACCCACCACGATCTTGGGCACGCCAGCCGACCGCTGGGTGATCGGCTCGGGCCGGGGATGGGTGGCCCAGGTGGTCTCCCAGCCGGGTACCGCCACAGCACCCGCGATGGGACTTCCGCCTTCCACCAATGCCACATGCACCGACCAGTGAGGCGAATATCCGAAATCGCTGGACCCGTCGAGGGGATCGACGATCCACACCCGATCCGATTCGAGACGTGAGGGGTGGTCATGGCCTTCCTCGGAGAGCACCGAGTCGTGGGGCCGGCAGCGATGCAATTCGGCGACGATGTGGTCGTGGGCGGCGCGATCACCCTCGTACTCGAGACCTCCCCAACCGCGAGCCTGCGATGGATCCTTGATCAGGGCGACCAGGAGGTCGCCGGTGTCCGACGCGATACGAGCGGCCAGCGCGTGATCATCGAGCGATTCCACAAGCAGGTGGTCAGGCTTCCCACGGCGCCGGCGGGGTACCGGCCGCGATCTGCTCGGCTCGCGCCCGCGGATGATCCTCAGAACCCGGGTGGGTGAGGATCCAGAACCGACCATCGACGATGGCCTCATGCACCTTGTCGGCCACCGCCGAAGGCTCTATCCCTCCGGCCACGAGATCCTTGACCACCTCGCTGCGGATCTCCTCTTCGGCCGACGGTTCCTCCATCGACACGAGATGTTCCGGCAGGTTGCGATCGGAGTCGTTGATCTGTGTCTTCACGAAGAAGGGGCAGAGAACCGAGACCCCCACATTGGTGCCTGCCGTTTCCTGGACGAGGAGTTCGCTCAGGGCCACCGTCGCGTACTTGCTGACCGTGTAGGCGCCGAGGGGAGCAGGAAGGAGGCCGGCCATCGAGGCCGTGTTGACGACATGGGCGGGTTCGCCGTGGGCCAGCATGGCGGGAACGAAGCTCCGTATCCCGTGAAGAACCCCCATGAGATTCACGCCCATGGTCCAGTTGAATTTCTCGTAGTACTGATCATCGTCGGCCAGAAGCGGGCCACCTATACCCACACCGGCGTTGTTGAAGAGCACGTGTACGGGACCGAACCGTTCGTGCGCCGCGGCGGCGAGAGCTTGCACCGATCCCGGGTCGGCAACATCAGTGGCCACCCCGACGACCGACGCACCAGAGCTCTCCATGGCGGCGACCACGGTTGCGAGGACAGGCTCCTCGATGTCGGCCAGCACCAGATTCATACCCGCGGCGGCAAACGCCTCCGCCATGGCAAGACCGATTCCGCTCGCGCCTCCCGTGATTACCGCGACTTTGCCCTGAAG
>JAJFFE010000097.1 GCA_021776775.1 Planctomycetota bacterium
AACGGAGACCGAGACGACCTGACTCTGAGCACCGGCGACGTCGTCCACCCGTAACGTCTGTGCCGGGTCTTCGATCATCGGTTCCGGATCCGAACAGGGGATCGAGCACCCGAGCGGTAGCCCGGCGATTTGCGGGCCACACTCGTAAGGTCCCGGCGCGGCAAACGGAGGAGCGGAACCAGTGATGAAGAAGTAGATCGCAACCATGTCTTGACTGTCGGGGCTTCCGTCAGCGTTGGCGTCTCCAGCCGCCCAGCAGAGTCCCGAAGGTAGAAAGGGGCTCGCAATGAGCGCGTCTGCGATCGTGATGTACCCATCCACGTCCACGTCGCCACGACGAAAGTCCTCGTCTTGCGCGTGAGCGGTTGCGACGTTAACGGCGAGAGACGCTAAACAGAGCACCCAGATCGAGAAGGAGTTAGCTCGGAACATGGCATTCGGCCTTTCACGGCAATCGATTGGAGCCTGAGCTTGCCCGGCTGACGAAGAGAGGTGCACGGTCGAAGACTTACAGGTTCTCACGAAAAACTGTGCGGAGTGAGACCGGATCATTCGTAAAGCGGAGACGTAACCGCCGACTTTGCCAAGGAGAAGCCGGAGACCTTGACCAGAAAGAACGCGACCGCGCCGAAGCAAACTGAGGCTTCCCGACCGACCGTACCGCGAATATCATGTCGAGTGCTCAACGGGAGAGTGACGTCAGATCGTGGCGGGCAGCACGGCGAGTCGCTTCAGATGACGTGGAGAGGCGCCGCCCGAGAATACCTGACCACCACTCGTCACAGCGGAGAGCGCAACCCGTCACCGGTCAGTAGCGCAGCTCGCTCGAACGTGAAACACTCGGGCTCGCGCGCGACGGCCCGGCACGTTGGGCCCGCCCCCGCAGTTGCTGTTGCGGCCCAGTATTGCGCCCGCGTTCTTCCCGGGCGAACTTAGGAGAACTCATGATTCACGCGATTGCGAAGCCTCGCGTTGCCACCTGCGCCGCCATCGTCGGCGCCATCACCCTTCTATCACTACCGTCTCGTGCAGACGCACAGCCAACGCCCCTCGTGGTCGAAGGCGATTCCGTGCCGGGGGTCGGCACCGTCACTTCGATTGCAAACATTGCGATCAACTCATCCGGCGATTGGCTCGTCGAAGCGGATACCGACGCAGGCACCGACGTCGATTCCGTGGTGCTCCGCAACGGTACTCTTTACCTGCGCGAGGGCGACCCACTCGCCTTCCCCGCCGGCGTGGCGATCGGCGGGTTCGACTCGATCACCTTGAACGATGCCGGAAAATCGGCGTTCAACTTCACGCTGGACAGTACGCCAGACAACAGCGGTGTCTTTGCCGGTTACGACCAGCCCAATCCGCCGGTGATCGTGTTGCAAGAAGGACAAACCGATCCGGACGATCCACTGACGCCGTTCATCGGCTTCTTCGATGTCAAACCGAGTGGGACCGACCTCATGTTTGTCGTCGGCTCCATCGACGACCCCGCGATCGCGTCGACCGTCGACCGCGGTCTCTACCTGTGGACCCTCGAGCCGGCCACAGGCGAGATTCTCGAGTCCGACCGCTTCGCGGCTGAGGGAGACGTCTTGCCGGGCGAGGTCTCCCCGGTCACCGACTTCGGTACCAGTCCGCACGAATCGTCGATCAACGACGCAGGGGTAGTCGCCTTTGCTGCCGACATCGACGACGGCGACGCGATCTTCACCTTCGCCGCCGGAACGTTCACGCTGGTCGCCAAGGAAGGTAACCCGTCGCCGGTCGCCGGCCGAAACTGGGGCACGCTCACATCGATCGCGCTCGACATCAACAACAGTGGCCAACTCGTAATGCGCGCCGATCTCGACGGCGATGTCGACACCGATAAGGTCATCGTTCGTGACGGTGTCGTCCTTCGCCAAGAAGGAGATTCGCCGCCTGGGTTTGCCGCATTCTCGATCACGAGCTTCGGCACGGGACCGGTCCACATCGACGACGCGGGCCGCGTACTCTGGTATGCCGACTGGGACGATCCCGACACGAACGTCGACACCGGCCTCTTCCTCGACGACACGCTCCTCGTCCAGAAGGGCGATATCATTCCCGGTGTAGGCACCATCGACACCATTCGCGGGGTCGAAGACGGCTTCCACTTCAGCGCGGACGGAAGCTACGTGATCTTCGAAGCGGTCCTCGAAGGGAACATCGACGCGGCGTTCATGATCGACCTCGGAGGCGTGGTTGACGACTTCTTCCGACGAGGCGACTCCAACGATGATGGCGCCGTCGACATCGGAGATGCAATATCCACCCTCGCCGCGCTCTTCATCGCCGGATCCCCGGCACCGGCTTGCCTCGATGCCGCCGACGCCAATGACGACGGATCGAACGACATCGGTGACGCGGTCTACACCTTGTCGTTCCTTTTCACGCCGGGATCACCGGCTCCGTTCGCACCCGGGCCAGTCACCTGTGGCACCGACCCCACCGCCGATGGCCTCGATTGTCTCGATACCCAGGTTTGCCCGTAGTTCGGCTAAGCTAGAGAGGCATCCTTGAACTTGCACGAAACTAAACTCCGAGTCGCGCAATCGTTAACAGTTCGTGCATTTCCCACCAGCAGATCATGAGGATCTGGTCGTAGTCTGCTCTGGTCCGAACGCCTCCCAAGAGAACGGATCCACTGACCGAAGGCTGCCGTTCTTGGGAACTCGAGAGTGATGCACCAACGTGTCTATTCCCGAAAGTTGATCTGGGCAAAACGCTCCACCCCCGCTGTCGAATTGGATTGACCAATTCACTTTCAGAGGGGGTTTTGGGGCCGGAGAGCGACCCAGCGTTGACGTTCGCGTGTATCGCCCGCTATTTTCCCTCGCTCAGATTTGGCGGCACATTGGTTTTTCCAGTCTCGCCGGGCTCGTAGAAAACGAACACTCACGCCCCGGAGACGACCTGCAAGATCTCGTCGAAGATCGATTCTCGTTCGCGATCCGCGAACCCTCGGATCTTCGCCTGCAACTTGGCTCGTACGCGATCCCGGCTGGACCAAGGTTCTCAACTCTTAGCGAGAGGGCTGTTTTGGACAAGGGATACACATCGTTCTTGGTCGCAACGTTGCTGTTGCTCACGAACGCCGTGGGCGCGCAATCGACACTGCTCGTTCCCGTCGAGCATTCGACGATCCAAGCCGGGATCGTGGCGGCAAGTTCGGGAGACACGGTGCTAGTTTCACCAGGTACGTACGTCGAGACGATCGACTTCCTCGGCAAGGCCATCACGGTAGTCAGCAGTGCGGGTTCCGACGTAACGATCATCGACGGTTTCGGCGGTGGAAGCGTCGTGACGTTCGCCTCCGGCGAAGGACTCTCGAGCCGGTTCGAGGGCTTCACCGTCACCGGCGGTAGCGGCGTCCAGCTACTTGCGCCCGGCTCTTTGACGAATGGCGGAGGCATCTTCTGTAATGAATCGGCGCCGACGATCGTCGGTTGTCGACTGATTGCGAACACGGCCGGACACGGCGCGAACTTCGCCGCGTTCAATGCTCCGAGCGCGATCGCGCTCTTGGGGTGCACGTTCGCCGATGGTATCGCCCTCAGCGGTGGTGGCGGCGTCTATGCGTGGGAAAGCGATCTCGTCATCACCGGTTGTACGTTCGAAAACAATTACGCTGCCGTCGGCGGAGGGTTGACGGTCAATGACGACGGCCCCGGCTCTCCGATCGTCGCCACGGTCGAAATCTCGGATTGCCGGTTCGACGGCAACTATGCGAGTGTCGGCGGTGGCGTGTACGTCCAACACGCGAACCTCGCAGTTTCCGAGTGTAGTTTCGTGTCCAACGAAGGCACGGTCGCTGGTGCAGGCATGGTGTTGGGCACTGGCGCTGAAGCAGACGTGTCGCGAAGCGTGTTCGTTACCAACGACACGTCGGGCGTTGGTGGCGGGGCACTGCTAGACGGCGTGCAATCGGCGTCGTTCACCGAATGCCTGTTCATGGAGAACAACGCCAACGTGTACGGCGGGGGGATCCACACCAGCGTCAACCCCAATACGATCTTCGTT
>JAJFFE010000098.1 GCA_021776775.1 Planctomycetota bacterium
ACGCTAACGACACGTTGGCTCTTTCGACCTGAGGATCTAGAGCCATTGTGGGACCTCGAACCGACCAAACGTTGAGACAAAGGAATCACCAAGGGCCAAAACTCTGATAGCACTTGACACCCGGGGGTACATAGAAGCCGCCAAGAACCGCGAAGGCCGCCAAGAGAGTTGATCCTCGTTCGCACGAAGTGGTGCGGTTCGAGTTGCGCGTCAAGCTTAGGTTTTGGAGCGGATCTCTTTGGGGGACGGGGTCTTCTGGAGGATCGACTCGTAGAAGGCGACGGTCTTGACGACCGTGCGAGACCACGGGAACTGTGACGCTCGGTCGATACCTTTCGCTCGAAGATCGTCGCGGACTCCCGGGGAGGTGAGGATTCGCGTCGCCTCCAAGACCCATGCGTTTTCGTCCTGCGGGGCACAGAGGACCGCGGCGTCGCCGACGGTCTCCGGAATTGAAGAGGCGTTGCTCGCCAAGACCGGCGTACCGCACGCCATCGCTTCGAGAGGTGGCGAGGTCCACCCTTCGTAGAGCGAGGGGAACAGGAAGAGCTCGGCACCTGCGTAGAGCGCGGGTAGTCGCGAATCGTCGGGGGCGAAGAATCCGGGGAAGTCGACCTCGCCCTCGATCCCCTCGGTTTCGAGAAGTGACTCGAGTTGATCCGGCGTGTAGTGGTTGTCGCCGACGAGGACCAGCCGCCCGTCGAACACGCCTTCTCGACGGAGTCGCGCAAACGTTCGCAATACGCGCGGGATGTTCTTGTTCGGTTGGATGCCCCCCGAGTAGAGCAGGTAGGGCGACTCGATACCCATCGCGGACAGGATCGGCGCGGTTCGTTCCGGTCCGGCCGGAACGAAGTTCGTGCTGACTCCCAGCGGGATGGCGCGGACCCGATCGGGATCGACCGGGAACAGGTCGAGGAACTCGTTTCGGGTAGTTTCGGAGACCGCGGCGAAGTACCCGCTCATGGCCAAGGTGCGCTCGTAGGCGGCCTGCTTGTCTTCCGCGAAATCGGCCGGCAGCAGACCGGGCGCGACGAGCGGGCACAGCCCGTGGATCGTCGCGACAACCGGGAGGTCTTCGAAGTCCGGACTGTCGATAGTGGTTTCGTGATAGAGATCGACCTCGCGAGCGAGCTTGCGAAGTTCGCGGCGCGGCCGCTTGTGCCGTTTGTTCAGAATCCGTCGCGGAACGGGCTTCCAGTGAACCGTCGCTTCGACGTGTTCCGGTAACCCGTCGACGAACCGCTTCACTTGCAGCCCGTGGTGGGTGAAGAACACGAGGTGGAGATCGACACCACTGGTCGTATTGCCGAGACCGTGAATCATCTCGGTGACGTACCGCCGGACGGCGCGAACACTCAGAAGCGCGTCAGTGGCATTCAGCAGTATTCGCAATTCGGTCTCCGTTCGGTCGACTCATCTATCGACGAAAGCCGTAGGCCGCGTGAGAGAAAGCGGCGTCGGTTCCGGGAATTCGGGAAATCGAGGAAAGAACGAACCCGGCCGAGCCGACACGATGGAGAACCGACCGTCCCGGCCGGAACGGGGAGTCCATGTCCACCGAGCGCCGAACCGCGAGCGACGATATCGAGATCTCGGTCGTTGCCGTCATATGGAACAACCTTGAACTGATTCCAGGGCTGATCGACTCCATCCGCAGCCAGATGAGCGTCGATCGAGCTGAGATCATTCTGGTCGACAACGGGTCGACCGATGGATCGCTGGAGTACCTGCGAACTCGATCGGACGTGATCTTGATCGAGAACGGTGTCAACGCGGGCTATCCCGTGGGCATGAATCGCGGGGTAAGGGTTGCTCGGGGCGAGAAAATCGTTCTTTCGAATCCCGACATCTTCTATCGGGAAGGATCATTGGCGGCGATGGCGGCCATGATCGACGAAGACCGTGACGTCGGTGGAGTCAGCCCCGTGATCGAGGTTCCGATCGGTCGTGTCACCGGTTCGCCGGACCAACCGAGTCAAATCTATCCGTTGCTCGCGACCGACCCTGGCTTGTACTACGGGTGGAACTTCTTCTCAGGATTCATGAGCCGGTTCGCCGGCAATCGGCTGATCAATTGGAACGTCGAGTTCCATCCCGAGCGTAATCATCGCGAGCTGGCGTGGATTCACGGCTGCTGTGGCATGTACCGGCGCGACGTACTCGATCAAGTCGGTGGAGGGTTCGACGAGAGGTTCTTCCTGTACTTCGAAGATGCCGACCTCGGTCGTTCAATTCGTAAGAACGGGTGGCGACTTCGCATGGCTCATGCGGCGAGGGTCTTCCACTTCGAAGATCAGTCCTGCAAGCAGGTGGCGACTCGGTCGCGTCAGTTCTTCGTCGAGAGCTGGCACCGTTATCACCGCAAGCATTCGTCGTTGCTGTTTCGCTGCGTAGCGTACTGGGTCGTTCTGGCTGCCGTTCTCATGCAGGTGTGTGTGCAGCTGGTGCACAAGGCTCGTCGGCGAGAGTCGCTTCTTCCTCAAATGGCTAGCTACCTTCGGGCGCACTGCAGCGCGCCGTTTCGGGATCTCGAGCAAGAACGGCGTGGCGAGCTGGAACAGATCGAGCAGTCGTGGAACCCGTATTCGTCCGAGCTGCAGAATCGATTTGCGAACTTCCGGTCCCGGCTGGACCGGACGAACGAAGAACAACTGAGGAGTACCGGTTGAACGTGCCAAGTGTAGTTTCCGAAGTCTCCACCGACGGATTCCTCGACGAGTTCCCCGAGTGCCCGTGGTGTCACAGCGACCGCTTGGTCGTGGCGCATGAGCAAGCGCCGTATCGGCTGCGCGAGTGCGAGTCGTGCTCGGTTATGTTCGTCGACCCTCAGCCGGACGACGCGCGACTCGGAGCGAGCTACCCGGACGCGTACTATCCGACGAACGCAGACTCGCCCGAGGTTCGCGAACACTTGCATTGGAAGCGCTTCGACCTCGGTCGCGTTTGGCCTCACCTACCGGACCTCGACTCCGGACGCCACCTCGACGTTGGCTGCGGTATAGGTGGGGCGCTGGTCGCGGCTCGAGAGCGCGGGCTCGAGCCGCTCGGTATTGAGTTCAGTGAAGACGCAGCTCGATTCGGACGCGATCACTTCGGTGTCGACATTCGAACCGGCACCCTGGCAGACGTCGTGCTCGAGCCGAGTAGCTTCTCGTTGATCACCCTGTACCACGCTCTCGAGCACTTACGCGATCCCGCGGCGGACTTGGAACGACTGACCGAGTTGCTGGCGCCGGGCGGAGCGTTGGTCATCGAGTGTCCGAACATTCGCGCGACGAGTGCGCGTATGTTCGGAGGGAAGTGGTTTCACCTCGAAGTTCCACGTCACTTGTTCCACTTCCATCCCGACGCTGTTTCGGCGCGACTCGAGTCGCTCGGCCTTCAGACGGTCGACTGCTGCGGATTTCATCCCGCGCACGGTGCCGCTTCGTTCTACGGAAGTCTCTACCCCGCACAGTCCGGACTGCCCATTCTCGAACGGGCACGGCGCAAGGCTGTAGTCACAGCGATGCGGGCGGTGGCTAGGCCTCTTGCGAGATTCGAAGCGTGGTTGGGTACCGGCTCGGTCTTTCGAGTCATCGCCCGAAACGACTCCTAACGTAAGTTCCGAGTATCGTCGTACGGTGCGGTGCGCTGTGCCCGTTGGGTGTCACGCACCCGGTGGGCGCAGCGCTGCATTTGGCCCGCGACATGAGCATTCGAACCCGAGTCCACCTCAAGTCTTTCTTGCCCCGACCGATAGATGTTCAGGGATAGCACGTGCGTATCATCCCGGAGTCCATTGCGAAGGAATCCTCATGTCTAGGGTCTTGATCACAGGTGGCGTCGGATTCATCGGTACCCAGGTAGCGCGTGAGCTGCTTTCCGAGGGGCACGACGTCGTATTGCTCGACAGCTATGCTCAATACATCTCGCCGTTCGAATGCCACTATAAGCAGGCGATTACTGATCGCCTCGAAGGCATTCGGGAGAAGCTGGTGATCGAGCGGTGTGACGCGCGCGACAAGCTCGACTTGATTCGCTCGATCCAGAAGTACTCACCCCAGCGCATCATTCACCTAGCGGCCCTCCCGCTTGCCGATCTATCGAATCGCTACCCGGACGAAACTGTGAGCACCGTCGTCGGTACGACTGTGAACATTCTCGACATCGTGAAGGACCTGCCTGGGTTCGAGCGTTTCGTCTACGTCTCGTCGAGCATGATCTACGGGGACTTCCACTACCTACCAGCCGACGAAGAGCACTCGAAGAATCCGAAAGACGTGTACGGCGGCACCAAGTTGGCCGCTGAAGTTTTGACACGATCGTACGGGAACCGATTCTCGATTCCGTACACGATAGTCCGTCCCTCCGCTGTCTACGGTCCGACGGACGTCAATCAACGGGTCAGCCAAAAGTTCTTGATGAGCGCTTTCAAGGGAGAGCCGCTGGTTCTTCACAACGGCGGCGAGGACAAACTCGACTTCACGTACATCACTGACATCGCCCACGGAATCTGCTTGGCGACGTTCGAGCCGAAGGCCGAGAGCGAGACGTTCAACATTACGCGGGGTCAGGGACGAAGTCTTCGCGAGTACGCGGACATTCTCAAGTCGTACTTCCCGCTGCTCACGGTCGAAGAGCTTGAAGTGCAGAACTTCCGTCCGAAGCGCGGCGCCCTCGATATTTCCAAGGCGCAGAAGATCCTCGGCTACGAACCTCAGGTTTCCCTCGAGGACGGTATTCGTAAGTACGTCGAGTACGTGCTGGCCAACTACCCCGGTGGCGGAGAGCCCGTCATGATGCCGATCTTCGCCAAGAAGCGTGCGCCGCGACTGCGAGCCCCGAAGTTCAAGACCACGGCCGACGTCGCGACTCCTCCGGCCGGCGCCGATCCGCTGTCGATGGCCGAGCAGATCCAAGAGAACCCGATTCGATGACGGCGTCGACCACACAGAGATCAACTCAGTGGGCTCGGTGGGCCTACGTCCCGATCCTGTTTGGTCTTCTCTTGTGGTACGCGCTCGGATTTGTCGGCACCGTGACCAAGCTCGCTCCGGGCTTGTCCGAGCGTTTTCCGTTTCTGCAAGCGCTGGAGTCGTGGGTGGGTGAACGATGATCGTCGAGCTGGCCCTCGCTGGCTTGTGCTTCGCGGCGGTCACGGGTTGGGGACAGCTCATCCTCGGGACGCTTCGTCTCGATGGGGATGGTGGCTCTGACCCAGATCGCGTTCTTCTCTGGCCACTCGCTGGTTTGATCGCGACGGCGCTGGTCGGGAGCGTGCTCTGGATCACCGGCGGATTCGTTCGCCCTATTGCAGTGCTCTGGGCTGCGACCGGGGTTTGCTTATTGCTCTGGAATCACTACTTGGGTGAGCGCGGCGCGTGGCGAGACCTTTGGCAGACGCGTCAGAACGGATCATGGGGTGCCGTCCTGTGGGGTGGAGCCATCCTTCTGATGATTCCGGTACTGCTCGCTCCCGACACGTCCTGGGATTCGGGGATGTACCACCTCGTTGTTGCCAAGCACGCCGCGTTGAACGGGCAGCTTCCGTTGCGGCTCGACGACATTTTCATCCTTCACTTGTTCAGTTGCCACGTCCTCCTCGGCTGGGGATTCTTGGTCGGGGGGAGTGAAGCGGATGTTACCGCGCGCGCGCTGCTCGCGTTGTTGCCGACCTTGTCCGTGGCCATCGCGGCGCGACGCGTCGGTCGACGCTTCAGTCCGCGTCTCGGTTTGATCGCGTTGGCAATGGTCTTGAGTAGCCCCATATGGTTCATCCAGTGGGGCACGGCGCTCATCGACGTTCCGATCTTCGCGCTGGCGTCCGTCGGACTCGCTCTCGTCACCGGTCGACCGAACTCCAGGGCCGCCATGGGGCTCGGGATCGCTGCGCTCGCGCTTGCTGCGGCCAGCAAGCACTGGGGGTTACTCGCTCCCGTGGCGTTGGCGGTGATCTGGACCGGCGAGGCGGCTCGTTCTCGAGAGTGGCGTCGATTCGCGCAGGCGTCACTCCTGGGCGCGGCGTGTTTAGTGGCCGCTTCTCCTTGGATCATTAAGAACCAGATCGTTCTCGGGAATCCTCTCGCGATCGACATCGACGATCGTGCCGCGGATCGTGCCGAGAAGTACTCGTTGTTCGATACCTCAGCACCCGCGTTACACCTTCACCCGGAGGAGTCACGGTCGGGATTGTCGTTCGCGTGGGCGGTGTTGCGTAGAATCTCGACTGCCCACCCTGTGACGGCTGCCGCGTGCCCGCTCCTGTTTGCGTGGATTCCGTTCGCGCTGTGGGGACGGCGACCTCGTTGGTGGTGGGCCGCGTGGGCGGGGGCGTTGACGACGATCGTGCTGTTCGTCGCCCTCTTGCCTGGGCTGGGTTCCGAGGCACCGAACCGATACTTCTTCGAGGCCGCCCCGTTCCTGTTCTTCCTCGCCGCATTGGGATGTTATCGCTGGATGGGGACGAGTGTCACTCGTCAACGACTGGCGTGGTTACTGCTCGCGTTCGCTGCGCTACCGGGGTTGGGGTTCGTCTCCATGCGGGCGTGGGGCAAGGTTCCGGTCGCGTTCGGTTTGCAGAGCGCCGAGGCTCACTGGGCGACGCGCGACTCCTCGTACGGCCTCGCTTCGATGGTCGGCCGACTGGTTAAGCCGGAAGATCGCTTGCTGTTTGTCGGAGCTCGCCCCGGAGTTCTTCCTCTGGACCCTGATCAACTGATCCGCCCGTACCGAGCGCACCTTGCCGGTGTGGCGTCCGCGGCGACGCTTCGTGACGCCATGTCTGCGTGGGGAGTCGACTGGGTCATCGTCAACGACGACCCCGGCGAGCCGTGGAACCAAGGGATTCAACGTGATTGGGCCGTGCCGGAGTCGGTCGCTCTCGCCGAGTTCGAGCGGGTCGCCGAGCGAGGCAACGCCGTACTCTATCGCCACGTCGATCGCTGAACGCCGTCTTCCGCTGGTCGCGAGAGTGGCGGACGATTGAGTTCCGATAACGGAAATCACTCCATCGAAGTTCTACCGAAGTTCGAACGCCTGCTGCCGATATATCCAATGACACCCATGGAAATGCAGGAGGCGTCTTTGAGCGACAAGATTCCGTTGTGCGTCCCGTCGATCGGGGCAGAGGAACACGAAGCAGTGCGGCGCGTACTCGAGTCTGGCTGGCTGACTCATGGACCGCACAACGCAGAGTTCGAAGAGCTCTTTGCAAAGTATCTCGGCGTGCGACACGCCGTCTGCCTGAACTCGTGTGCGTCGGCACTGCAGCTCGCGATCGAGGCGCACGGCATTACGGGCGAAGTCATCCTGCCGAGCTTCACCTTCGTGGCGAGCGCCAACGCGATCGTTCGGGCGGGGGCAACACCGATCTTCGCTGACGTCGATCCCACGACGTGCAACATCGACCCAGCGGCCGTGGCGGCTCGAATCGGTCCTCGGACCGAAGCCATCATGCCGGTGCACTTCGCGGGACAGAGTTGTGACATGACACGTCTCACCGAAATGGCCGATCGTTCGGGCCTAGCAATCATCGAAGACTCTGCGGAGACGATCGGTGGACTTCACCACGGAGCTCAGGCCGGTTCGTTCGGAACGTCGTGTTTCTCGTTCTTTCCGACCAAGAACCTCACGACGTGTGAGGGCGGGATGCTGGCGACCAACGATCGCGAGGTCGCCGAACGCGTGCGAATTCTCTCGGGTCACGGCATCGCCAAGACGACCTACGAGAAAGACCAGACCGCCAAGCCTTGGTACCGATCCGCAGTCGTCGCCGGTTACAACATGCGCATGAGCAATGTGCAGGCAGCGATGGGTGTCCAGCAGATCTCTCGGGTCGATGACTTCAACGACCGGCGGCGTCAGCACGCCGCGGTCTACGACGAGGCGTTCGCGTCGATCGCGGAACTCAGTCCTCCCGTCGAAGTCGACGGCAACCACCACGTCTATCAGATGTACACGGTGCAGACCGAGGGGATCGATCGTGATCTCTTCCTCGAGCATTTGCGTCGAGACGGCGTGGGAGCGTCGGTTCATTTTGACCCGCCCGTTCACGAGCAACAGTTCTACGCCGACGTCGATCCTCAGCGGGATCTCCCGGTGACGGAAATACTGTCGAAGTCGATCGTCACCCTGCCCATGTTCCCGGACCTGACGGAGACTCAACGACAGCGAGTCATCGACTCCGTGCGGTCTGCCGTCGAAGCCTCACGGCTGATCGCGGTCGGAGCCGGGTCATGAGCGCCGCCGAAAGCGTCTCGACACCAGGACGGATGACCGCGGCGGCCAAGAAGTTCGGTGCCGCGATAGAGTCGACGAAGGTGCAGACCGTCGTTTGCTTCATTCCCGCCCTCAACGAGGAGGAGAAGCTCGCCGACGTCATTTCGGAAATCCGTTCGGTCTCGGCGGGGAGTGAATCTCGCGGGTATCGAATGAAAATCGTCGTCGTCGACGACGGTTCCACGGATCGTACTCGCGATGTCGCTATGCGCTCAGACGTCGACCGGGTCATTTCTCACCCGAGAAACCTCGGCCTCGGCGCCGCAACTCGTAGTGGATTGTTGGCCGCGCGCGAAATGGACGCCGACGTAGCGTTCAAGATGGACGCGGACTTTCAGCACGACCCTAGCGACATTGAAAAGGTGATTCGACCTGCGCTCGATGGAGAGGCGTCGATCGTCTACGGTTCGCGGTTCGCTGGAAACATTCACTACCGCATGCCGATCGTGCGGTTCGTAGGTAACCGGTTCTTCACCTGGTTGATGAGAGTCCTCACCGGTTGGCCGATTACTGACGCGCAGACCGGGCTCATGGTCTACTCGCGAGACTACCTCTCGGACTTCACGATGCCCGGCAACTACAACCCACCCCAGCAAACGCTTCTCGATGCGTACCATCGCAACTTGACCTACGCCGAGGTGCCGGTCGAGTTTCATGCGCGCACGACCGGCAAGTCTTTTGTCTCGTTCAAGTACCCCATCAAAGCGATACCGCAGATGGTCCGAACGATCGTCATGGTCTCGCCGCTGAAGGTGTTTGCACCACTGGGAGTGCTGTTCAGTGGAAGCGCGCTCATCGGGGGGGCCGTCGAAGCGTTTCTCTACGCCCAGGGTTCGATCACCGATATCCATGACGCCACCTTGGCCGTGCTGTTCTTGTTCGGCGTGCAGTGTTTGTTCTTCGGGTTGCTCGCCGATTTGATGATTCATCGGCGAGCGTCGAACACCATACCGGACTGCGCGAGGGCGGCGCCCAAGGCCCCGACCACGCCGAAGTCGGCGGGGTCCTCGCTCTTTGGTGCGTCGAAGGCACGGGCGGGAGGTGCCGTTTGAAGGAGGTCGCTCTCCAACGACGCACGAACTGGAAGTTTGGTGCCGGTAGGAAGCTCGGCCGACGCACCGCATTCGCCAGTCCCTATTTCGATCGGGTTGCCGGCTACTCTCATAAGCTCGTAACGCTACTCGATCGCAACCCGTATCGAGAGACGTACGGTTGTTTCGATCGAGAGTACTGGCACTACCGCACGAGTGACTTTCCGTGCGCGATGCATCAGGCGTCGGTCTTGCCGTTGGTGATCCTCAGCCAGAGGCCTCATCCGGGGAACCCACTGTACGGCTCGGAACGCGTTCGTGATTGGGCAATCGCGGCCATGCGTTTCGCCATGAACTCTGCGCATCGCGACGCGAGCGGTGACGACTACTATCCGTTTGAGCGTGCACTCGGGGCGACCGCGTTTTCGCTCTACTCGTTTACGGAGAGTTACCTCCGCCTGGGACTCGATGAACCGGAGCTGGTTGAGTTCTTCGAGCGTCGAGCGCGCTGGATTGCGAGCCATCGTGAGCCCGGCGTCATTTCGAATCATCACGCGTTGGCTGCGCTTTGCTTGACCAACTTGGCCGAGATCACCGGGGCAGACGAGTACGCGGAGCTTGCCGCAGCCAAGATTTCCGAAGTCGTAGAACAGCAGAGTCCCGAGGGTTGGTTTCGCGAGTACGACGGTTGCGATCCTGGCTACACGACGTGGACACTCGACTACCTTGCCCAGATTTACGTCCGGACCGGTAACGAAGAGCTGCGCCCAGTTCTAGAGAAGGCCGTCGAGTTCTGCGCGCAGTTCGTCCATCCGGACGGCACGTTCGCCGGCGGGTACGGAAGTCGGGACAGCTTCAACTTTTTCCCGCACGGCTTCGAGCTGCTCGCGAGCCGGATACCGCGTGCTGCGTGGATCGCTGAGCGATTTCGTGCGGCGGTTGGAGCGGGGCTTCACCCCCGATTCGATGACGATCGCGTGTTCCAGCACCATTTCGAGAACTACCTGCTAGCCCACGAAGTCATGGTCGAACGCACCGAGAATCCCGAGGCCGAGCCTCCCGTGTACGAAGAAGCAACCTGGCTTCCGGAAGCGGGCCTCTTCGCGCTTCGCAAGTCTGATCTTTCACTGTTCGTGTCCGCGCACAAGTGTGGGAGCTTTCGCTTGTACCGGGGAACGAGCAGTCTCTGCATGGACGCCGGGTACATCGGCGAGATCGAGAACGACGGAGTTATTGTCTCCAACACGGTCGATACCGATCGAATCGTGAAGATCAGCGAGAACTCGCTGCGCGTGTCCGGGACCTTTCACGAATCGTCTATGCAGTACGCCACTCCATTCAAGCAGATCGTCTTTCGCGTGCTGCTGCTGCTGACCGGGTTCTCTCCTCGCATCTCGCGTCTCACGAAGGCGCTACTGCAGTCCATTCTCGTCTTGGGAAAGAGAGGGGCACCGGTGCGCTTGGAGCGGGAGTTCGATTGGTCGGATGGACTCAAGATTCGCGATCACATCGAGCTAGACGACGATGTCTGTATCGCTCGAATGTCGACAGGGCCCGACTTCACGTCCCGCTACACCGCGATCGGAGACGTCTCTCATGATGCGGCGCTCGATCCTTGGAATAGCGTCGATGTCGACACTTTGAACGCCGAGCGATCTCTCGAGCTGCGACGATCGTTCGCGGGCGGGCGCTAGTGTGACGGCTTCCGAAGCGACGCGACGTCATTTCGAGAGTGGTGCCGCGGACTACTTAAAACGCCACTCCGGAGCCATTGTGCGCGGCGAAGACATTGCAGCCCGCTACTTGGATCTCCTCGAGCCGTGGCTGACTCGTCGCGATGCACTCGCGGGCGACGTTCTCGATGCCGGTTGCGGTCCGGGCAATGTCACCGACGGCGTACGGTCTCGGTTTGGGCGTTCCGTGGCCGGGATCGACTTCTCCGAATCGATGATCGACATTGCCAAAGGGCGGTACCCCGAGTGTGACTTTCGTCGAGCCGACGTGACGGCGCTCCCGTACGAAGACCGTCGCTTTGCGCTGTCCTACAGTTTTCGCACGTTGCAGCACGTGCCGGAGTTGAACTCCGCGGTGGCCGAGCTCGCGCGAGTGACTCGCCCCGGCGGACGCGTGATCTTCGACTTCGTGGGTATGGCGAACCCCGTCGGCATGGCGCGATCGCTCGCCTCCGCCGCTCCTGGGTTCATCTACCTCCGCGCCGACCGTCGTCGCACGATCTCCAATGCGTGCCGATCCGCGGGGCTCGTCGTGGATGAGTGGCTGACCGTGCAGCGATTCGTCGATCGAGCGAACCTCGAGAAGTACTTCGGTCCGTTGAAGGCGTTGGTCGGGGGTCTCGGCGCGGTGATCGACAGTGGACTTGCGATCATGCCGGGTGGGGATCGTCTCGCTTTGCGCAGCGCAGTCGTCGCGCGGAGGCCGAGCGAATGATTCCCTTCGCCGTTCCCGAGATCAAGCTCGCCGACACGTGGAGCGCGCTCCGAGCCCCACGGCCAAACGCGGTGGCCGATCTGGAAGAGGCGATTACGAAGATCGTTGGAACACGGTACGCGATAGCCATGGGGTCGGCGCGACAGGCGATGACGCACTTGTATCGGTACGCTCTCGGCCGCAACGACGCCGGCTCTCGCATACTCGCTTCTCCCTACACCTGTGTGCCGGCCGTGGACGCCGTTCGTTGGGCCGGTGGTGATCCCGTCTTCTGTGACATCGACGACCACTACAACCTCGCGTTCGATCCGCGGATCGAAGAACTCTCCGGTGTTTGCGCGGTGGGCCTGTCGTATCTATACGGTTGCGTCGCCAACAATAGTGAGCTCATATCGTGGGCCCGCTCGCGAGACGCGTTCGTCGTCGAAGACGCGGCGATTGCGCTGGGTGCGTGTGTTGACGGGCGGCCGGTCGGATCTCTCGGCGATGCCGGCGTGTTCAGCCTGCAGAGCTCCAAGATCGTCGGCGCGTTTCGGGGAGCGGTGGTCACGACGGACCATCCGGAAGTGGACGCCTTTCTTCGCGCCGTCCGAAGCGAGCTTCCAGCGACGTCCAAGTCATCGGTCGCGTTCAACACGGCGCTGATGGCGGCTCGACGCGTGTGCGGAACATCCGGCCGCTACGGCTGGACCTTCGCGCCGTTGCGCCGACTCTCGCTGAGTCCGATCGTGGCGGCGCCGCTCAAGCTTCTCCTGCAACAAGATCCCAGCGAAGCTCACTGCGGTCGCAGCGCGCTCGAGATGCCGGCAAGCGAAGGGCACCGCCTGTCGGCCGGCCAGGCTGAACTGGCGTTGCGAGGACTTGAGCGATTGCCCGAGATCTTGGCCCGGCGTCGGACGATCGCCGCCGCGTATCGCGAGGCGCTTCAGGAGATCGTCGTGATTCCTCCGACCGACAGCCGTCTCGAGCCTGCGTACGGACGATTTCCGCTGCGCGTTCCCGGCGTCGACAAGGCATCGCTGCTCACGACATTGGCTCGGCGGGGAGTCGAGGCGGGGGACTACTATCCCTACACCATTACAGAGACCATGCATTGCCAAAAAGCAGAGGTGGTCGGCGATCTGTCGAACGCGAAGCGAGCCGCGCGGGAAACGACCCTGCTTCCCATGCACACTGCATTGACGGATGCGGACGTGGGGACGGTGATCGATGCGGTTGCCCACGCCGTCTCGGTAGCGCAACGCAGTCACGCCGACACCGCAGCACGCGGTAGACACGCGGTAACGAACTAGTCGTCGTCACGTCCGACCTTCGCCGGGTGAACGAACTCTTCCAAGTCGGTTCGCGTGAAAGGGCCGATGAAGGTGAAGTACGTTTCGTTCGAGAAGAAGCGGCTCGCTTGAGCTTCGGGAACGGACTGAATCAATCGACCGGTCGAGTCCCAGACCAACAGACCCAGCTGAGCGCGACCGATCTGCGTGCTCGATTTGTATAAGGAAACGTCGCCGAGGGATCCGGTGCCCGGAAGGTATAGCGGTACCCCGATCAGGGTCGACTCGAGGTCGCTCGCGGCGAAGTCGACCGTCGCCTGGATCTTCAGTCGGTTGTTGCCGTCGCGCTCATAGATCTGAAATCCCTCTCTGGCGAGGCGACGGCGCAGGCAAACTTCCACCCACTCGGCATCGATGTCTTTCGACCCTTTGGTCTCCAGCCAATAGAGCCCCGCTTTGTCGAGGTTGTGGAGATCGAGCCGGCCGACCGCCGCGCGAATAGCGGCCGCCGTGACTTGCTGGTCGATCGCACTGCGACCGTGAATCGTCTTCTCGGGGCTGAAGCACCCGGAGAGCGAGGTGGCCAAGGTCGCAATGAGGAGTACGCGGACTCCGGTCGCCCGCGCGGTGAAGAATCGGATCATTGAAAGTCATCTTCCTTCGAACCCAGCCAGGACGCGTAGCGACCTGTCTGTTCGTTGTTCGAATCGGGTCTCGTTCGATCTCTCGAGTTTCTCACTCGGTCACTCCTTGTCGTACGCCAGGTCGGCGTTCTTCCAAGCTCGCATGCCACCCGTCAGGTTGACGAGATCGCGATACCCCAACCGTTCGAGCACGCTCGCGGCTACGGTCGATCGGTAGCCGGTTCGACAGACGACGCCAATCTGGCCTGACAACGGTCGCTCCCGGGCGGATTGCTCGAGCGCGCCGAGGTAAACGTTGTCAGCTTCCGAGATGTGACCGGCCGAGAATTCCGCTGCGTTGCGAACGTCGATGACGGAGAGCGATCCAGCGGCGATCGCACGCTGCGCATCGTGGGGGGTGAACTGCGGGAAGCCCCGCACCGGAAGACCGGCTTCTCGCCAGGTTGCGAATCCCCCGGCGAGCGATCCTCGAATGTCGTCGAGCCCGACCCGGATGAGGGAGCGGATCGCGAATTCCCGCTGCGCGTCTCGGGCGCATACGAGAACGATGGGAGTGTCGTACGGCACTACCCAGCTCGCCCAGCCGGAGACGTTTCCGTTGGCCCCGATGCCGAACGAATCCGGGATGTGAGCACCGCCGAACGCGCTCTGGTCGCGCATGTCGATGACGACGGCTCCGTTGTCGATCAGTGCTTTGAACTCGTCGATGGGCAGTGAGACGTTACCGGGCAAGCCGCCCAGAGATCGCGGGCCCGCGGCGTTCAACTCTTTCATTCTCGTATAGTACGGAGGACGGGCCGGGACTTCGGCGAGCACGGTATCGACGAACTCTTGCTCGCTGAGTTCGCGGTTCAGGTAGGGGTTCGTGGACCACTCGTAACCGAGGGTCGTGGACGAGCGATCGCTCATCCCCGCACCTCACAACGAGCCTGCGCCGTGAGCCGGATGCACCTCGATTCCGTCCGGCAAGGCCGCCAGTCTTTCGCGAACACTGTGGAACAGCTGCTTGGCCAGTGCGACTTTGACGTCGTCGCCGAGGAGGTCGGGCCGGCCGAGCGAACCGACGAACAAGAAGTCGCCGCTCAGCAGCAGCAACGGAGTGTCGTCCGACCGGTTGCGATCGAAGAGCAAGAAGCTGACATGTTCCGGCGTGTGCCCTGGGGTGTGGCACGCTTGCAGTCGAACGCCGCCCAGTTCGATGGAGTCGCCGTCCTGCAGAGTCCGATGGGGGTAGGCCACTTCGTACAGTTCACCCTTGTCGTACGCCGAGAGCGCGAGCTCGGCCCCGGCGAGGTCAGCGAGTTCCTTCGCGCCGGACGCGTAGTCGGCCGGAATGTGGGTTTCCAGAACGTGGGTGATGCGGACATCGTGAGCAGCGGCGTAGGCGATGTAGTCATCGACATCCCGCTTGGGGTCGACGACCGCGGCCACTCCGGCCTTCGGACATCCGATCAGGAACGAATAGTGCGACAGGCGGGTATCCTCGAAGCGTTCAAAGAGCATGGGGCGATTCCTCTCGTCGAGGATTATGCAGTTCGGGGCACTCGCAACAAGGGCACGAGCCAGCGGAGATGTCGAGGCGCCCGCACCCGACTCTGTGGACCCTACGCAAGGACTTCGATCTCGATGCTCCCAGCTTTGATGTTCCCAGCTTCGAGAGTCTCCCCGCGTCGGAGGACGTCTCGCGCGGGAGTTGGAGCGCCGTCCACAATGACGGTTCTTACGAGAAGGCTACGATTCGCTGCCATCACCACGACACCGCTGTCTCGCACCAAGCCGACTCGGCCGGGAATTCCGAGCACCGTTTCGTCGTGCAGGCTGGTTTCCGAGATGTAGATCGTGTCGTCCTGTGAAGTGGCGAACGCAGGGGGGAGTCCCGGACCATTGAGGGCGCGAACGAGATTGTGAACATCTCGGTCCGACTGCCGGCCGAAGTCGATGGCTCCGTCTCGCGGGGTTCGTTTGGTGAAGTACCGGCCGCTCCTCGTATCTTGGCGAACGCCGTAGGATCGCCCTTCGGCGATGTCGTCGAGAGCTTGCACCAGCAAGCGCGGGAATATCTCGAGCGTGCGGGCCACCGCCTCTCCCGCGGTAGTGTTCGGTCCGATCTCGTAGTAGTCCGCCGCGAGAACGTTTCCCGTGTCGATTCCTTCGTCGGCGTAGAGAACCGTGCAGCCTCCCCAGCGTTCGCCGTTGGCGATTTGCCAATTGACGGGAGAGGCGCCGCGGTACTCTGGGACGCTCCCGCCGTGAAGATTGACGGTCCGCTGCGGCGGGATCGCGAGTAGCGCTGGCTTGAGGATCTGCGTGAACCCGGCCAAGACGAACAGGTCGGGAGCCAACGCGGCGATGGCTTCGCGCGAGCTGCGACTGTTGACACTTCGCGGCTGTAGAACCGTGATCCCATGATCGCGTGCGAGGCGAATCACCGGTTCGTCGCCGGTTGCGGTTGCCTGTCCTACCACACACGCGATGTCGTATCCGAGAAGCAAGAGCACGTCCAAGCAACACGCTCCGCGTGCGCCTTGGCCGAAGTAGACGATTCGCATGCGGTCTTTCACGGTCTACTCAAAGCTGCGTCGGAGAGTGTCTCGAAGTAGTTGTTCTTCATGAACGACGCGGCGCACGACACGGGGCGCGCCCCACCCGGCACTAGAATTCGATCCAGTGCTTCGGGAGACGCGGTCGCGCGGTACGGCTCTGCCGCTGCGTGGAGCGATCGGAATGCCCAGCCGTCCTTCGTCAACCGTGACAACGTTGCCTCGAACAGCGACCGTTCGAGGAGACCTTCGTAGTAGTCGTGGATGCAGAAGAGCTGGTACCCGGGGGTTAGGCATTCGAGAAGCCGGTCGGGTACGTCGGCGTGGGGAATCCCAGCTTGGACCATTTCGTGAAGACACGGCAGCGATATCGGCAACTGTAGGACGTCGTACGTACGGTTGCCGATCGTGGGGAAGAAGGGCGCGGAGCCGCGAGTGTCGCTGGAGTAACGGATTCCGCGGCGCGAGAGTTCGTCGAACATGGCGCCGTTGACCCGCCAGTTGGGCGCACCCCAGGTGCGTGCCGGCCGCTGCGCGGTGGACTCGAAGTTCGCGAAAGCGAGTTCCATCTGTTCGCGCGTGCGCTCGTCTTCCATGTCGTAGACCTCGTCGGCCCACAGCGCGTGGTCGTAGCCGTGCACTCCAATCTCGTGGCCGCGATTTTCGATTTCGTGGACGAGTTTGGGGAAATCCGGACCTACGTGTTGATCGAGCATGCGGCTACGCAGGTACGCCAGTCCGAGGTGGCGCGCGACGTTGAACACGTTCATCGAGCGGACCCGCCGGCGAAAGCGTGCGTTCGTCGCCCTCTTCGAATGGCGGTGAAGCGTGTCGGGTCCCATGACGATGTAGAACGTAGCGCGAACGTCGTAGCGATCGAAGAGATCGAGGAGATGCGGCACGCCTCGTCGGAGTCCTTCGTGGAAATCGACATCGACGCGAAGGTGGATCAGTTTGTCCGTCGGCACTGCGCCGCCTCTTTCGATCGTAGGGTCCCGGAATCCCGATGAGGGATCCTCTTAAAGGAGATCGACCAGATCGCCGATGCTGTTCATCGGAAACGGGTTGGTTCGTCGTCGGAACTTCGGATCGTGGCTGGGATCAACAACGGCTTGTCGGCCCTGTCGTATCGAAGTCTCGATACGCAAGTTGGAACGAAGCTCAGTGTCGAAACGAATCGTGCTGTCGCTATCGGCCGTCGTAGTCTCGCTGAGCCTGCTGGCGTGGTTGATCTCTCGTATTGATCTAACCGTCGCAGGGTCGTTGCTGTCCAACGCGCGCTGGGGCTATCTTTCCGTCGCTCTTATCGGAACGTGCGCCTTGCCCCTTGTCGTCGCTGTTCGTTGGTATTCGGTGCTGACTTCGCAACCGCAGGAGACGCCCCCGTTCCGCGTCGCACTCAAAGGCAGCTTGCTCGCCAACACGTTGAACAGTGTGCTGCCCTCGAAGAGTGGCGATCTCGCGAAGGCCGCGTACTTGCGAAACCATGGCGGTTTTGCCTACGGGGTCGGAACCGTGCTGCTCGAGCGGGTCGTAGACCTCGGCATCCTCGGCCTCTTTGCGTTGGTCGGAGGGCTGTACTGCGGCGAGACAGTTTCGACGATCGCCGGAGTCGGACTGCTCTGCGCGGTCGTATTCGGGTTGGTGGTTGCGACAGTGGCGCCGAGTGCGCCGTTTCTCCCCGAAGTCGTGCGAGTCAAGCTCGCCGTTCTCGCCGAGGTTGTATCGAATTGGGGGCGAAGACCCATCTGCATGGCGGGGACGGCCCTGGCGTCAGCGACCATCTGGGGGTTCGGTGGTTTCGTGATTTGGCTTCTGGTTCACGCGCTGGGATCACAGCTCGAGTTTGGGTTTGCGCTGGCCGCGTTTCCTCTCGGCGTACTCGCCGGATTGATGCCCGTGACTTTCAGTGGCATCGGCACTCGTGACGTCGCCTTCGTCGCGATTCTATCCACTCGAATCCCGGTCGAAACCGCAACGGTGGCCGCGCTCGGCTACACCGCGATCACGTACTGGTTCCTCTCGGCGGTCAGCGTGCCCTTCGTGTTCGGCGACTTGGTCGCGTCTGTGCGTTCCCTCATGGGTCGTTCGGCTACGAAGAAGGCGTCTCCCCGCGTTCACGCTTGAACGCATTTGCTATCGGCGACAGAATCCGGTCCACCGGAAAGCGCGCCATGGTTCCATTCGATGCAAACTCCAATACTGAAGTGACGCGCCTGTTTCTCGACTGGCGTGGCGGTGATAGCGCTGCACTCGAGACACTGACCCCGCTTCTCTATCAAGAGCTTCACCGCATCGCCGGTCGGTACATGCAACGTGAGCGTGCCGAGCACACGTTGCAAGCGACAGCCCTCGTCAACGAGGCGTATCTTCAAATTTTTGGCGATGGAACTTCGCAGACACCGGCCGGCAAGAAATTCGAGCTGCGGGACCGGCTGCACTTCTATGCCCTCGCTGCGCGGATGATGCGGCGTATTCTCGTCGACCACGCTCGTCGTCGGGCAACCCAGAAGCGGGGTGGCGATCGCGAGCGTTTGACGTTGGACGAGGCCAAGCTTCCGGGACGAGAGACTCCGCCCAATCTTGTCGCACTCGACGACGCCATGGCGGAACTGCAGCGTTTAGACGACACCAAGTGTCGCATTGTCGAGTTGCGATACTTCGGAGGGCTGACAATCGAAGAGGTCGCTCTCGTGCTCGATCTCCCGGTGGACAAGGTGTGGGAAGAGACCGAACTCGCCAAAGCGTGGCTGCACCGTGAAATGAAGGAGCCATGAGCGGTGTGGATCGGAATCGCTGGAAGCAGATCGAAGCGTTGTTCAAAGGCGCGTTGGCCATCGCGGAGGCTTCCGAACGCTCGGCATACTTGCGGGATCAATGTGCGGGCGACGTGGAGCTACTCCAAGAGCTCGAGACTCTTCTCCAGGCGCGCGACGGCGCCGGCAGCGTGCTAGAAGGAGCGATCGAGCGAGAAGCAGTGTCACTGCTCGAGTCCGGGGATAATGAACTCTTGGGCAGTCAACTCGGGTCCTATCGGTTAGAGGAAGAGATCGGTGAGGGCGGCATGAGCCGTGTTTACCGGGCGACCCGCGTCGACGACGAGTTTGACTTCGTGGTGGCGATCAAGGTGATCAAGCGCGGGATGGACACGACCGAACTGGTCCGTCGCTTCCGGGCCGAGCGGCAGATACTCGCTGGGCTCGAGCACCCCAACATTGCGCGCATACTCGACGGGGGGACCACTGTCGACGGCCGTCCCTACTTCGTCATGGATTACGTCGACGGCAAGCCGATCGACATCTACTGCCAGGAACAACAACTGACGTTGAGGGAGCGGATCACTCTCTTCATCGAAGTGTGCGACGCCGTTCAGTACGCCCACCAGAACCTGGTCGTTCACCGCGATGTCAAGCCCGCGAATATCTTGGTCACCGGTGATGGACGATCGGTCTTGCTCGATTTCGGCATAGCCAAGGTACTCGCCGACGACGACGGAGAGCGCGACCTGACCCACATTGGCTTGCGTCCAATGTCCCTCGGATTCGCCAGTCCGGAGCAGGTGCGCGGGGAGCGATTGACGACCGCTAGTGACGTCTATGCGCTAGGGGTCGTCTTGTATCTGCTCCTGACCGGGAAGCGCCCCTACCGCGTTTCGACGCGGCCACGACACGACGTCGAGCGTGTCATTTGTCACGAGGTCCCGCCGCGACCGTCGACCGTTCTTCTCGAGTCGGCCGTCCCGGTCGATCGTTCCGACGCTCGGACATGGGCTCGTGCTCTCGAAGGAGATCTCGATTGGGTCGTCGGTCGAGCCTTGGAGAAGGAGCCGGCGCGGCGCTACCGTACCGCGCGGGAGCTGAGTCACGATTTGCAACGTTACCTCGATCGCGAGCCGGTCCATGCGCGGCCGCCGAGTCGGGTCTACCGCATGCGAAAGTTCGTCCAACGGAACCCCTTGTTGGCGACTTCACTCGTGGCGATCGTCGTCACCGTGATCATCAGCCTCGCTTCGATCAGCGTCTTGTACGTACAAGCGAGCCGAGCCAAGTCGGAAGCGGAACGCCGCTACGGGGAGGTTCGAGCGCTCGTCGACGCATTGATCTTCGAGATCCACGACGAAATCGCGCCACTGCCAGGGTCTACCCCGGTTCGCGAGAAACTTGTCGAACGTGCTCTCCGATACCTCGAGTCTTTGCGGCGTGATCCGGGCGGCGAAGTCGACCTGAGGCGAGAGGTCGGCCACGCCTACTTTCGCATTGCCGATGTTCAGGGGCATCCGGCGGGGCCGAACCTCGGCGATACCGAGGGGGCGCTTCAGAGTTACGCGTTGGCGTTGGACGCGTTTCGTTCCTTGTCACGCGACTACCCTGACGACGCCGAGGTCGCTCGGATGGTGGCGAGCGTTCTCGACAAAATCGGCGAAGTGAGTCATGTGATCGGACGGACGGCGCACGCGTCGGACTACTTCGCGGAGGCGTTCGACATCCGCCGCCGGCTGATCGCCGACTCCCCTGATGTTGCCGATAACCGTTCCGGCATCGCACGAAGTCACAACCGTGCCGGACTGATCGCGGCCGTGTCGGGTCATCTCGCGGATGCGATGGCGCACTATCGTCAAGCGATCGAGATCGAAGAGCAGTTGGTGGCCGAACGTCCCGACGACGAAGTCGCGAAACGGTCGCGCGCAGTCAATTGGATGTGGTTGGCAACCATCCAGGTGGAACACGGTGAGCTCGAAGACGGCTTGCGCAACTTCGAGCGGTCGATCGCGATGTTCGAAGCGTTGCGGTCCGCACACCCCGAGAACGTGCGGTTGGCGCGGGATCTCTCCGTCAACTACGGACGGTATGTCGGTGCTTTGTTACGGGCGGATCGCACGGAGGACGCCATCCGTTGGACCGAGACGTCGCAGCGCATGAACCGTGAGATCATGGCGGCCGATCCGTTCAACGTAGACGCCCGCCGACAACTCGCGTTGGGGTTTCAACGACACGGAGCGATCTTGGCCCGCACCGAACGGTTGGACGAGGCGGTGGTCGCATACGAAGAAGCTCGATCGGCGACCGAACGGCTGCGCGACGACGATCCCGAGAACCAGAACTACCGACGTGATCTTTGGGTTTTGTCGTACCGCGTGGCATCGCTACGGCACGGACAAGCTCGTTACGACGACGCCATGGCCGAAGCGAGGGTCGGCGACGCGTTGTGCGTCGAACTGCTCACGAGTGATCCGGAGAATGCATCGTTTCGAGAGTTCCAGGCGCAGAACGATGAACTCATCGCGCGTGTAGCCTTGGCGGTGGCGGACCCCGATGTCGCGCGTATTCATCTGACAGCAGCTCGCCTCCAGTACGAGGAGCTGCTCGGTCGCGATCCCGAGAACACGCGCTTCACCGCGCGATTGGCCCGGGTCAAGGCATCGTTGGACGAACTCTCGACGGACCACGATTGATGGCTGCAACGTGTTACGCAGAAGCTTTTTGTAGAAAACCGAAGATCCCCTCCGAGAACCGGTCTCGAATCTCGCTATCGAAGTCAGAACCGGGATACTGAACCCTCTGCCAGAAAGCGAGAACGCCATGCGCTCCATGCTTCGACTTATCGCAACATGCGTCATTGGAATGGGCGTCGTCGGTGCTCAAGATCAGACCGTGACGCTGACGGATCAAGCTGCTCCTGCCGGCGCCACCGTCGTCGTTGCCATGCTCATCGACAATGACACCGGCGGCCCGATTCAGGGTTTCTCGTTCTCGTTCTGGAATGAGACGGGCGAACTTGTTCCGCAAGTCGTCGCCGCCGGCGCCGACTTAGCTGAGTTGAACGGTGGCACCGGGCCCGACTACTTGTCGGTCACCCTGCATCCCGACGATGGCCTTGGCGGCACCG
>JAJFFE010000099.1 GCA_021776775.1 Planctomycetota bacterium
CTGCAGGCCGTGGCGCGTGGCCGCTATGCCGGAGATGCCCTCGAGACTCACTGCGGGTTCGCCGCCCCCGTGCTCTTCGAGGATTCGCGCTGCGCTCCGTTCGGTGAGTGGCTCGTCCAGCAGCGAGGAGCTCGCGACGACCCGCACCAAGGCGCCGATCAGCTCGCGAACATTACGGTAGTACTCTTTCGCTATCAGGTGAAACACTGCGTCGGGTACGACGACTCCCCGGTTCTTCGCTTCTTGCTGCAAGATCTTGAGCCGAGTCGGGTAGTCCGGCGGGTCCATCCGACAGACGAGTCCGCCCACGAAACGACCCTGTAGTTGCTTCTGGAGCTTCTGAATGGCCTGCGGCCGGCTGTCACTCGCCAAAATGACTTGGCCGCCCGCGGTGGCAATCGCGTCGATGGTGTGGAGGAGCTCCATCTGCGTCTGCGGCTTGTTTTGGAGCACGTGGACGTCATCCAAGACGAGAACCCTGAGGCTCTGGAATCGTTGTCTGAACTTCTCGAGCGTGCGATTGCGCAACGCAGAGACGAAACGATTCACAAAACCCTCACACGTGATGTAACGAATGCTCCTGACTCCCCGCCGAAAGAGCTCGCGCGTGAGCCCCTGCAACAGGTGGGTTTTGCCTTGCCCACTCCCTCCGTATACGAAGAGCGGGTTGTAGCTCTTCCCGGGTAGGCGCAACACGTCCATCCCCGCATTGAACGCGACGTGATTGCAGGCGCCGACGACGAACCGGTCGAGGGTGTGATCCGCCTTTAAGCCATCGATCGTTGCGCGACGCACATCGAGCACGGGTTCGTCGGCCGGGAGGCGGACCTCGACGGCTGTCGAATCATCTCCGAGGTTCGGCTCAGTGTCGCTCGGGGTGAGCAGCGGCTCGGGTGATAAGGGGACTAGCTGCGCCGATTCGGTGGGGCTGGTCGGCTGCGCTTGGTCCTCGATCTGGTCGAGAAATCGAGACTCAGCCTGACGGAATGTTCGGTACAGCTCACCATCGATCCGAAGGCTAACCCTCCGGGGACCGACCACCCGCCGGCACACGGCCGAGATCAGGTCTTGGTAGCGGCGTTCTATCCAACCTTGAATAAAGAGGTTGGGGACGCCAAGGACTAGCGTCTCGCCGTTGTCTTCGACTAGCTTTACGGAGCCGAACCAACGTTGGTATTTCGAATCGCCGAGTTCCTCGAGCAGCGAGGCTTCGATTTGATCCCACGCTTTTCCTAGCGCCGACGTGGTGGTCAACGTGGATATTGACTCCGCCGCGGCATGGGGCCCGCTCTCATGACTAACATCCTCCGACGTCACCTTGGCCTGCTCTGCCGTCGCCTTTTGAGTGAAATTCTCCCGATCGTTGTCGCGATCGTGGGCTCGAAAAGAACCGTCGAGCATAGTCATGATGATCCCCCTGCTCGGCCACTAACCGAGCCACTTCGCGACTCGTTCGAGCGCGATAGCATGATCTTCGTGATCCGAATGGACGCGGCTACCGGGCCACGGTCCCCCCAAGAGACGATAAAGTTCAGCCGTTAGCTCACCGTGAACCCACCCCGCACGATGCGCGGTCCGCAGAAGCAAACCCACGTGCGGCGTCCGGTGATTTGAGTGACACACGATCGACGCCCCCACGTCGATCCAACCCGACCCCGGGTATAGCAGCGACCCCCTCTGGAGGTCAGTCGTTCCGAGTTGGAAAGCGAAACACTATCGCCCCGTACTGATGTGTACGGAGCGTCGGCCTCGGCGCCGACATGACCCTCGTTGATATGGCAACGATGCACGTCATCGCGATCAGCCAGCGAACGGTCCCTCTGGAAGTTGTCAATCTTCGGGATCGCCATGTTCACCTTCCCAGCAGATGGTCTCGGTCTCGAGAACCTTGGCAGACTTGTCGGTCAGCTGTGCCCGTGCGTCTCAATAACGCGACTCAGCCTTCACGACGGTTCTCCCAAACTCCCAACGAATATCTCACGCCCAAGGATTGGGTTTTCCCAACCTTAGAGCCTTGGTTTCAGCATGTCGCGGAACGAGTTTCAACCGAGTGAGCGAGTACTTCGGTCGACACAAAAACCAACGCGGCGGGCGTTGTTGGACCATGGATCCTAGCAGAACAAATACGTGGAGTCAAAAGGGAGAGACGGCGAGTTCGATATACGTAAGTCTTTTCTATGTAGACGTTTGGGCGTGCCCTTCAAGTCGGCAAAAAGTCTACCAACAGATAAAACATGATTCCGTTATAGATGTAACCTTCCTGTTGTGTTGAATATTGAACGTTACGCTCGGGCGCCGTGTTGAGACAACCATTCTTGTTCGCCTCCCCTCGCCGCGGAGTTTGTGATCGCATGAGAGATCTATGATGCAAACAACGCCCGGAATGTAATTTCCGAGCGCGTTGTTTGCCGGCGAGTGGGCGAACGGTTTCGTTACAGCGAACACTCTGGGTTTTTGAACCCGTCGAGATTCATCTCCAGGAGAGACAAGAGTGAAGGAGCTTGGCGTCGCTCAACCCAGCCTTCGTACGTTTGATGTGTGAACGGTTTTGAACGTACGTCACCAAAAACTTCTTCCCGCCTTTTCCGGGCCGGATCATTCGTTCGATGAAGACCCACCGTTCCTCTTTCGCTTTCGGTGGCGTTCCGACGAGATCGAGAACGTGTCGGTGGACGCCGCCCTTCCCTTCGCGCTTGGTCGTGATGTTCTGGTCGATGTGATACTTGACGCCAGACCACTTCCCGAACTCGGCCTTTGACGCCTTCACGGCGTCGTCGATTCCGCTCGAGTACGGTTGCACGAAGACCGAGACCGACTGCGTGTTGTCACCTTTCACCTCCAGCAGACACTTGAGCACCTTGAACCGGTTGGTCGCTTGGATCTTCCGTTGGTAGATCTGCTGAATCTGTTCCGTCGGTTGAGGGTCTTGCTTCTCGAGATCGCTGATCTGTTTGTCGTATTGATCGACAATAGCTTTCAGGCGGACCTCGGGATCGACCGACCGCCAGAGCGCGGCGAGCTTCTTGGTCTTCTTCTTCTTGGGAGAGACCAGGAAGCGGAACACCGGATCATCGGTATGCAGGACTTTGACGTCGTCTGCGAGGCCCGGCTGCCGATCTGGTTTGTCCGCGTCTTGTGCCTGTAGACCCGCCGAGTCGGGGGCGGACAGGAGCAGGATAGCCGTCGCTATCAGGAGTACGGTCGGTCGCATGGGGCTCCTTTCGAGGGAGCGCGCGTTGCGAGGACCGTGAGTGGCGCTTCGAACGCGCGAGCTCAGGCGTTGGCCTGTGTGTTCTGAAGCGCAAGCGTACCCGCTCCGCCGAGGCGGGGAACGGGAATTTGACGTCTCGGGTCGGATCCGGAGGGTGGGTTGTTCCCACCTCGTCACCGGATTCCGTTGGGCGGCTAGTCGGCCTTCTTGGTCGACTTCGATCTAGGCTTGTCGCCCTCGGAATCCTTCTTGGATTCCTCCTCTTGGGCGGTCGCCCAGTCCGCCCATTTCTTGCGCGCCTTCTTTCGCTTGGAGCTGCTCTCGGAGTCCCACGGGAACGCGTACGATTTGCCGGACACGTTGCGGAGTGTTTCCCAAGCCAGCTTGCGAACAAACTTATCCTCGTCGGAGAGGCCGATCACCGCGGGCTCGATGACTCGAGAGTCCTTGGACTTCTTGAGGAGGCGGAAGACGGCGACTCGCGTTCGGTCGAACGAGTGGTCCGCGAGTTGGACCAATTCCGGAATCGCGGCGTCGCCAAACTCCGCGAGTCGTCTTTCGGCGCGGGTTCGCTTGCTGGTCTTCTGTTGAGTGAGGTTGCTCGCGAGGTCTCGAATGACCTTCTCGACCGCCGGGTCCAAGGTCTCGCCCTGATCGACATCGCTCGGCTCGGTGCTCGCACCCTCCCCTTCGGTTTCGTCGGCGTCCTCGGGCTTCTTCTTCTCCGGTATCTTGGGGATCTTCTTAACCTTCTTGCGCCCCTTCTCCGGGTCCAAATATCCCGTCCGAGGGTTCTTCTCGATCTTTTTCACTTCGTTTTCAGGGATCTTCATGGTCCCGACGTTACCGATGGTCAGGATCACGAACCCCTCGTGACGGCCGGTGACGATGCCGTCGATCGCAGCCCCGTTGGTGAGGGTCACGGTGTCGGCGCAGACCGGAGGTGCGGGCAGCGTGAACGCGAACGCAAAAGCAACAATAGAAACACGGGTGAAAGATCTCACGGGATCACTCCTCGACTAGGCCCGACTCGGGCAGTTCCGTCTCTGAAGTATCGGCCATTCGATGGGTGCTCACCAACGTGAAGTCGAATCAAACGAGCTAGGCGTCATGATCCGGCAGAGTTACGTGGATTCTTGGAACGTGGGCGACGACACGATCCGGCTACGAACGGAGAGCCCGGAGCAGTCCGAATAGAGCGTTCTGGACGGTCAGTGTTCGGACTCGGCCACGATCACCTGGAAGTTCTAGCCGTTGAACCTCGAGGTCGATGGGTGACAAGATCGCCAGGAAAACCGTACCGACCGGCTTCTCTGGACTACCGCCGTCGGGGCCGGCGACTCCGGACACGGCCGCCACATGAGTCGCGCCCGAGCGCTCCGCCGCACCTCGCGCCATGGCCTCGACGGTTTCGGCGCTGACCGCGCCATATCGCTCCAGGATTTCGGGATCGACGCCGAGCTGGGCGACCTTCGAATGATTCGTGTAGGTGATCCACCCCATTTCGAAGCAGCCGGAGGCTCCCGCGACGTCGGTCATTCTGGCCGCAATCCCCCCACCGGTGCACGACTCCGCGGTCGCCAAGCGCGCCTGCGAAGATATGCCTGCGGAGATGACTCGTCGGGCCAAGTCGTCGTGACCAGAACCGAGGAACCGGTCGCCGTACTCAGAGGCGAGCTTCGCTCCCAGCTCGAGACCGACGGGGGCGTGGATCTCAATCTCACCGTCGGTAACGCACACGTGGTAGTCGGAGTGGTATGCGGCGGGAAGGGTCCGGAGGATCCAAGCGTCGAGGACCGATTCGGAAATCCCAAAGACGCGCATGACGTCGCGATTGGCCCGGGTCGTCGCCGGAAGGCTCGGGATCACGTTACTTTCGAACAAGCCGCGAAACTCTCGCGGAACACCGGGGAACACCCACCAGCCAAGGGAGCTCACCACCCCGGGGTGGTGACCAGGGACGTGGAACGCCGGCGCAGTGCCGAGTGGGTTTTCGATCTCTTCGGCCCCAACGGGGAAGAACGCTTGCCGCTTGTTGCGTTCTTCTGATCTCAAGCGGTCGCCGAATCGTGCTCGGATTCGCTCCCAGCTGTCGTCGCGGTACTCGAGATCGACGTCCGCGGCTATGGCGACTTCCGATCGGGTTCGATCGTCTTCGGTTGGGCCTATTCCGCCCGTGATCACGACGATATCCACTGTCGAAGCCACGGCCCGGAGTTGCGTCGACAGCTCTCCCACTCGGTCGCTGACCGTGACGTGAAGTCGGGTCTCTACCCCCGCTGCGCCCAATCGACCCGAAGCGTACGCCGCGTGTTGATCGAGCACTCTGCCGGACACGATTTCGTCGCCCACGGAGATGATTGCCGCGGTGAGGCGAGTGGGCGATGTCGTCATCGAGTGTCTTTGTCCCGGTGGCTCGCCTCGGACCGAGCCGGCATGCTGAGAATGTCGACGTAGCCGCTTGCGAGTCCGCGCAACGCGGAGCGGCCTTCGGCCGTTTCGACCAGGGTGTCGTAGAGAGAGTGCTGAGATTCTCGCCCGATCACCGAGCAGCTCCCTTTGAAGAGCCTCAGCTTTACCCGCCCCGTGACGTAGCGTTGCGTTGTTCTGAAGAACGAATCCAAAGCTTCTCGCAACTCACTGAACCAGAGTCCTTCGTAGACGAGGCGACCGTACTCTTCGGAGACAAGTCGCTTGTATCGATTGAGGCTGCGAGTCTGGGTGATCTCTTCGAGTGCGGAGTGCGCGGTATAGAGAATGGTCGCACCGGGCGCCTCGTAGATCTCTCGGGTCTTTCCGCCGAGCAGTCGATTTTCGACGTGGTCCAACCGGCCGATTCCATGAGTCCCCCCGATCTCGGAAAGCCGCTCGATCAGCTCGACGGAAGGGAAGTCATCATCGTCGACCGACACTGGGATCCCTTTGCGAAACCCGATCACGATGTCCTGGGCCTCATCGGGAGCGTCGCTTGGATTTAGTGTGACGTGGTAGACCGATTCGTCGGGGACTTTCCATGGATCACCGAGTTCTCCGTGCACGCTCCCGCAGCCCCACAGGTTGCGGTCGACGCTCACGTCAGAATTGAACTCGGGTCGTTCAGGAAGACGGAATCGAAGCAGGTCGTTGCGCCGCTCTTCCATGGACCGGTAGTTCCGTTCCATGAGGGGCGCGATCACGTCGAGTTTCGGATTCAGGGCCGCTACCGATGACTTGAACCTGACCTGGTCGTTGCCGTGTCCCGAGGAACCGTGACCCAGCACCTCGATTCCGAGCTCGCGTGCGCGGTCGACCATTTCCTCGCAAATGGCGTAGCGGGCTAGAGGGGTGGATAGCAGGTAGTTCTCGTAGCTTGCGCCTGCGACTAGAGTCGGAAAGACGTAGCGTTCGGCGAAGCGTTCCTGAAGGTCTACGACCAACGTGCCTTCGGCGCCGGATTCGAGAGCGAGTTCGCCGAGCGGCTCTAGGTAGTTGCGCTGCCCTAGATTGGCGAGTAGTGCGACGACGGCGTAGCCTCGGGTGCGACGAAGCCAATGAATCGAGAGGACGTCGTCAATCCCGCCGGAGAATGCGAAGAGAACTTTTTGCATCGCGCCCGTGGCCTTCTGTCTCTGAGCTGACCGCACTGTATTGCTCGTACCGTTTTGCCCGCAGCGTTTTGCCCGCACTGTCGTGCGAGGTGCGGCTAGGTATCTATCGCATCGGTGCTCGGATTCTCCGCTTTGGAATCCTTTCGGGCAAGGATCTGCGAGAACCAGATTCCCGACTCGTAGAGGATGGCGAGAGGAACCGCCATCAAGAGTTGCGTGACAATGTCCGGCGGAGTCAGAAATGAGCCGATCAGCACGGCGCCCACGATCGCGAATTTTCGGTAGCGTCGGTACACCTCGGCGGTGCAGAACCCGGCACGCACGCCGAAGACCATGACTAGCGGGAGCTGGAAGACTAGCCCCATGCCGAGGATCATCGTGACTACCAACGAGACGTAGTCCTTCAGACGGAAAGTTGGTTCGAGAACGTCTCCGGACCCGAACCCGCCAAGGTAGGTCAACCCGACCGGGACCAGGACCGTATAGGCGAAGGTGCCGCCGGCGATCAGGCCGAGAATGCTGAGCGGAAGAAAAGGGGTGACCGCCTTCCGCTCGATTGGATAGAGCCCCGCCGCCACAAACTTCCAAAGCTCGATGGTGATCCATGGCAGTCCCAGGAGAATTCCCACGAGAAAGCAGATCTTCAAGTGAGCAAAGAACGACTCGGGGTAGCCGAACGTGTGTAGCTTGCTCGCGGAGCCATCGGGATCGACGAGTGTCGTCAGCCGATCTCGAACGTCTCGGACGCTCTCCGTCGAAAGGTCGACCTTTGCCCACGTTCCCGCGGCTTGGACTTCTGTTGGGCGTGCGGCGGAGGTCTCTCCGGTAGCCCTCCATGACGTCACCCGCTTGTTCAACTCGTCCAACTCGAGCTTGAGTTCGTCGAAGGGAGCGGTAGTCAGAAGGGTTTGGTGTTCCCGCAGCTGAGTGTCGAGAGCCTGCACCTCTTGTAGGCGTCGCTCGAAACGACGGACAGCGCTCTGCTCGCCACTGACCATCTCGAAGCGATCCGCTTCTGAAAGTAGGTAGCCGAGCATCTCGCGGTACGGTGGCTGCGTCCCCGGGAGGAGGCCGCGGAGTCGATCCAGCTCTTCGCGGTTGGCCGCTTGGCGTTCGGCGACGGCGATCAACGCCCCCGCTTGGGCGTCAGTCACGTCGACCAAATCTTGCCGCACCTTGCCGAGCTGTATGATCGACTTCTTGACACCCGCTTCGACCAAAATGGCGTGCATCGCTTGCCGGTGCGGAGCGGTGACGACCTCGAGGATTCGATCTTTGAAGACGAACGCAACGGCGAAGCCGATGACCGCGATCAGGAGCGAGCGCAGTATCCGCACGCGAAGTTCGTCGAGGTGATCCCCGAAGGACATCACTTTGAGCTCTTGCTGCTCCGCTTGCGCACTCATGAAGATTCCGCTCCCAGGCCTCGAATGGTTCCGTGCGGAGGATACCCGGGAGCCTTGGATTGGGCGAAGGGTCACTCCGGAATATTCATCGAGTTACGTTCGAGAATCCGAGGGACGACCGACAAGAAAAAACCCCTCGCCGAGAGACTCGGCGAGGGGTTATCGACTTGTACTGTCCGAAGGTTCGACTAGAAGCCGATGAACTCGAGAAGTTCGTTCTCTCGGAGGATCGTGACACCCAGTTCACGAGCCGTCTTGTACTGCGTCGTATCTTGGTATCCGTCGATCGCGACGAGGTAAGTCGTTTCGACGCGCACGGCGCCTTCGACCTGACCACCGAAGCGCTCGATGCGTCGCACGACTTCGTCCTTCGAGAAGCGCTTGTTCAGAAGCGCGTCGCCGGCGATCACGAAGACCGGAACGGCGGTCTCGTCGTAGAACGGACTGGCGATCTTGTCACCCGCGGAGATCGGGTTGAACTTGTCGAGATCTTGGATGATTCGCACTTCGGCGTAATCGTCCTCGACTCGAGCGACCTCGACCTTGCCCTTGCGCAACTTGCGCCCACCTTTGACGTACTGGAACACGTCGAAGACGAGGCCACGACGCAGGCGCTTCTCACGGCCAATGTTGATCCATGCGAAGCCGTCTTCGTCGGCCACCCGAAGGATCTCACCGTCGGGAGTGACCTCGGCGAACGTCTTCTCCTTGTTGATCTCACGCTCGAGGACTTGAACGCGATCGGACAGCTGGAGGTTCTTGTTCTTGCCGAGGAAGACCTCCGTCTTGAGGTCGGAAACTTCGTCTGCGTGTGTATCCGACATGTTGGAGATGTCTTCGCGAAGCTTCGCCAACTCCGTCGAGTTCGAGGCCCGGTCGGCTTCGAGCTGCGCCAGCGCTTGGTTCAGTTCCGCGCGAACACCTTCGAGTTCGCCGTTCTTGGCCGTCTCGAGGGCAGCCTTTTCTTCGATCATCGACTGGTAGCTTTGGAGGTGCGCTTCGGCGGCTGCGGTTTGCCGCTCAACCTCACCCTTGAGGCGCTTGATGTTCTCCATTGTGTCGGTGATCAACGACGGAAAGCTGTCGTACTCTTCGGCGTTTTTCGTGCCGAGGGACGCCGCGAGCAACTCGCCCGCTTTGGCCAACGTCTCCGAAGTCTCTTCGGGCACACGATCGTCTTCGTTGCCCGTCAGCAGTTTACGCATGGCGGTGATCTCTGAGGTCTGTCCGCGGACCTTGTCCTCGAGATCCTTCACCTTGCCGTCGGCCGACGTCTTCTGCTCGCGAGCTGTTTGAAGCTCGGAGTTGGTCAGAACGACCGCGACGATGAGACCCAGGCTGATCACCATGGTCACGATCAGATAGGAGATGTGTACTCCTTTGCCTGACATGTCATTCCTCTCGCTGTGTGCCAAAGTCACCCGTTTGAGGCGCAGCGTCGTGTGACGGCTGCGGTTCCTCTTCGACCTTGCGGTCGAGCGACTCCGTACCCCACTGAGAGCACCCTCGTGCCCCTGCTGTGGGGTTCCCCGGTTTCCCTGAATGGTTATCGCGAAAGCTCACCCCTGCGGCTTCTTCGACACCCTGCGTAGTTCTAGGTTTCGGGCCGACCGTGTTCGTTCGAGTGGACCCAGTGAAACCGACCACATCAACGTGATCACGACACCGGACCCCAGCCTGGCCAGAAGGTCTCGCAATTATAGGGAGGCCCGATATGCTGTCAACTCGACGCGTCACAACGGCCGTCCTAACCTTTGGTCACGCCACCCGATGTCGCGTTGACCGCGGGCAAGCTCGCGGTGTAGGAATCGGCTCTTGTTTGGTGAAAGTCCTCTCGATCCGTCGAGTCCGACCTGGTTTCTGGGTCGGTCCCCGGTTCGAAGAGGGGTCCGGATTTCTCGAACGTAGGTCCCGTTTCGAACGTGGATCGGGTTCTCGAACGAGCGATGGCCGAGTTCGGCGATTCTCCTGGACGTTGGGGTGAGCCCCGGGGCTCCCCCTTCGGTTTCGAGTGCGTCGTTCTAACCGACACTAGTCGGGCCGAGTCCAACAAGCCCTTCTCCATTCCGCCGTCCCGCTCACGCCGCCTTGGGCGTCTCGCCCCCATTCCCCCTCCAGGAGCTTCCTTGCCCGAGAATCTGATTCTCATCGACGGTCACTACCAGGTTTATCGATCGTTCTTTGCATTTGGGACCCGCCCACTCACCAATAGTGAGGGGCAGCGGGTGGAGACGGCGTACACCATCGCCCAGATGTTATGGAGGATCTATTCGGAGCGTCGGGAAGGCCGTTGGGCATTCGCGATGGACTCCAGCCAGCCGACCTTCCGTCACGAGAAATTCGTCGAGTACAAGGCGAACCGAGAGAGCATGCCAGGAGAGCTTCGGGCTCAGCTTCCGTGGGTGGAAACAATCGTCAAAGGCTTTCGAATACCCGTCTTGAAGCTGGACGGGTACGAAGCCGACGACGGGATTGCCACGGCGGCAACCCAGGCTGCAGCCGAGGGCTGGACCGTTGAGATCCTTTCGAAAGACAAGGATCTCGAGCAGGTCCTATCGAACCTGGTGCGCCTACGCCGCGAGGCGCGCGACCGAGATCTGTACGGCCCGCAGGAACTCTTCGAGAAGCGCGGGATTCGCCCCGATCAGGTGATCGACTATCAGGCGTTGATCGGGGACTCGACCGACAACATTCCTGGGGTCCGTGGAATCGGGCCCAAAACTGCGATCAAAATTCTCGCGGCGTTGGAAGCGGACGCCGAGCATGGCACCTCTGTGGTCCGGTTGATCGACAATCCCCCTCCGGGAATTCCGCCGTCGGCCCAGAAAAAAATCGATGCCAACCCAGAGTTGCTGCTCGTTTCTCGCGAACTCGTCACTCTCCGCACGGACGCTCCCCTGCCGAGCTCGCCGGAAGAGTGGCAAATGATTCCCCCCGATCTGGAGAGCTTGCAGCCGATTTTCCTCCAGCTCGGGTTTCAGAAGATGCTGAAGGACATGACCGCGGCCCTCGGGCCCCCGGCGATCGATCTGCGGCCCGAAGACACGCTGTTTGCAAACCTGGACACCCCGGACGAACCACCAACCAAAGTGGACGCGCCCCTTGGTTCCTATCACACGATTGTCACCGACGCGGAGTTGGACGAACAACTCTTGGCCGTCGTCGGCTCGGGTTGCATGTCGCTGGCGACCGAGGCGAGCGGGGAGGTGGCTGTCGAGTCGTACCCCTCCGCTGTGGCCTGGTCGACCGCCGAAGGTACGGCGTACGCGGTGGATCTCTCTGACGACGCGAGCCGAGACGCCCGAGTCGCTGCCCTGCGTCGCGTCCTTGAACATCAGGATGTCCAGATCACCGGGCACGATCTCAAGCTTCAGGCACAGCTTTGGCGTTCGGTCGGGGTTCGTCTCGCACGACCCGTCAACGACACCATGCTCTCTGCTTACCTGCTGAATCCGACCAGCGGGGCGTACCGACTCGATTCGCTACTTGCCGAACGCTTTGCCCACTCCCGGCCAGAGATCGGACCCGATTCGACACTTGAGCAGCGAACTGAGGGTCTGGCCGCAGATGCCGATCTCACCGGACGCCTCGGGCCGCAGCTCGACATCGAGATCGAGAAACTCGGTTTGGCGCGGGTTCGCAGCGAGATCGAGATTCCCTTGGTGCCGGTGCTCGTCGAGATGGAGCGGATCGGGATCCGCCTCGATCCGGATCGTTTGGCCGAGCAAGAGCGTGAACTCGCGGTCGAGTGTGAGTCGCTCGAAGGCCGGATTCATGAGGCGGCAGGCGGTGCGTTCAATATCGGGAGCCCGAAACAGCTCCAAGAAATTCTCTTCGAGCGTCTCGAGCTCGAGCCAGCTAAGAAGACCAAGACCGGGTACTCCACGTCGGCAAGCGTTCTCGAGGAGTTGGTCGAGAAGTATCCGGATCAGCCGGTCCCCAGCCTAATTCTCGAGTACCGATCGCTGTCCAAGCTACTGAACACCTACCTGCAAGCGTTGCCCAAGCTGGTCAACCCGGCCACGGGTCGTCTGCACACCGATCTTCGTCAGGCGGTCGCCGCAACCGGTCGGCTGTCATCGCATCGCCCGAACTTGCAAAACATCCCGATTCGGACCGAAGTCGGGCGGCGGATTCGTCGCGCCTTTGTTCCCAGTACAGAAGAGCGACGCTTCTTGTCGGCAGACTACTCGCAGATCGAGCTTCGGATTCTCGCTCATTACTGCGGCGATTCAGGTCTGCGTTCGGCCATGACCGAAGGCGGCGACATTCACCAGGAGGTTGCGGCGCGGGTGCACGACAAGGATTCCGCCGAGGTGACGCGTGAGGAGCGATCCGCCGCGAAGGCGGTCACCTTCGGTGTTATCTACGGCATGGGAGCATTTGGTTTGTCGAGAGACTTGGGCATACCGCGCAAAGAAGCGGCGGTGTTCATCGATAGATTCTTCGCGCAATTTCCCGGCGTACGCGAGTTCATTGACTCGACCATCGCAACTGCTTACGAGCAATGCGAAGTGCGCACGCTGTTCGGGCGACGGCGACCACTGCCGGAGCTCGCCTCTCGCATGCAACGTGATCGTAAGCAAGGCGAGCGTTATGCAGTGAACACGGTGATTCAAGGCAGTGCCGCCGACTTGATCAAGAAGGCGATGATCGATTCGCACGCGGCAATTCAAAGTGACGCCTCGAACACCACGATGCTGCTTCAGATTCATGATGAGCTGTTGTTCGAAGTAGACGCTCCAGACCTCGAGCGGGAGACCGAACGAGTCCGGACTGTCATGGAGGGCGTTCTCGAGTTGGACGTCCCCCTCCTTGTGAACGTTTCTTCGGGGAAAGACTGGTATGACGCGAGCAAGTAAAAAGAAGCCCGAACCTTGGATCGTGGCCATCACCGGCGGAATCGCCTCCGGAAAGAGTACGGTCGCCAGAGAGTTCGGGCGGCTCGGGGCGCGCATGATCGACGGTGATCGCCTCAGTCGCGAAGTCACCGACGACCCCGAGATTCTCGCCCGTCTACAGCGGGAGTTCGGAGACACGGTTGTCGACGAACGGGGCTACCTCGACCGTCCGTACTTGGCTCGGATCGTCTTCTCCGATCCTGCGAAGTTGGAGGGTTTGAACGCGATTGTTCATCCTCGGATTCAGAAGCTCATCGATCGAGAGCTTGACAAGTGGACCGAAAAGGGATTCGATCCTAGGAGTCCCCTCCCGGACCGGCGTCCCTTCCTGGTGCTCGACCTCCCTCTGCTCGAAGACTCCCCTTACCAGGAACGCGCAAACGCAATCGTCTTTGTCGACGTCGACAAGGACGAGCGGGTTCGGAGAGTGATCCGTGATCGTGGCTGGACAGAGGAGGAGCTTGCGCTCCGTGAGTCGCGCCAACACGATCTAGAGTCCCGCCGACACGAAGCCGATCATGTCGTTCCCAACCCTGGTTCGTCGGACTCTAGTTCGTCGGACACCAGTTCGTCGAATCCCGGCTCGGCCGGATCAGATGAGCCACCGGGAACGGATTTCCAAGAACGGAACCAGGACGCGTCGGCCACGGCTTCAACCGCCGCTGGCCGTGCCGCGGAAGGCCATGCGTCAGGAACAATTGCTACAGGAACAATGGAACTCGGGGATCTGTGTCGTGATCTCGTCGAGGAGTGGTGTCGCTACCTCGAAAACGGCGAATCACGAACGAGTTCCTCCAATGTTGACCTGCATAGCCCGGACCTCTTCGACGACACCGAAGACTCCGAGCAGATTGAGGAAGAGGGCGTAAGCGTGCCCAGAGCGACCAAGAAGAAGAATACCGCCAAGAAGCGTTCTCGGAAGACCAGCGGGATGAGACCTCGGTCCAAAGAGAACGGCACCGGTCGGAAGAAGAAGACTGCGCGTCGCAAGGAAGAGCTCCAGCTCTTCACTGATCCGCAGCACCTCCCGGATCCGGAAGAACTCGAACAAGAGATTGCCGCTGCCGAGGCAGCCGTCTCCGACGTTGCGGTCGCTCTACCGGAGCTCCATCTTTCGAGCATGCAGAAGCTGACCATCGTTGAGTTACACGAACTAGCAGTCACCGAGAACGTCGGCGAGGTCACCGGTCTCAAGAAGCAGGATCTGATCTTCAAGATCCTCAAGGAGCGGGCTGACGCAGATGGGATCATGTACGGTGAAGGAGTCCTTGAGGTCCTTCCCGACGGTTTTGGTTTCCTTCGCTCTCCGCGCTACTCGTACTTCCCCTGCCCCGACGACATCTACATTTCGCCGTCACAGATCCGTCGATTCGGTCTGACCACCGGTTCGGTCGTTCAGGGTCAAGTGCGACCGCCGAAAGAGAATGAGCGATACTTCGCGATGCTTCGTGTTGACGCGGTCAACTACGAAGATCCGGAGAAGGTTCACGAGAAGATCGTGTTCGACGATCTCACTCCGCTGTATCCCGATGAGCGGCTTCGCTTGGAGACGACTGCGGACATTATCGAGATGCGAATCTTCGATCTCATCGCGCCGATCGGCAAGGGCCAGCGCGCCCTGATCGTCGCGCCTCCGCGTACCGGCAAGACCGTCCTGTTGCAGATGATTGCGAACTCCATTGCAACCAACGCTCCCGACGTCGACCTGATCGTTCTTTTGATCGATGAGCGTCCCGAGGAAGTCACGGATATGGAGCGCAACGTTCGGGGCGAGGTTATTTCGTCGACGTTCGACGAGCCGGCCAGTCGTCACGTGCAGGTTGCCGAGATGGTCATCGAGAAAGCGCGTCGGCTCGTTGAGTACGGTCGTGACGTCACTATCTTACTCGACTCCATCACGCGACTCGGACGCGCTTACAACACCGAGGTCCCCCACTCCGGACGAATTCTGTCCGGGGGAGTCGACGCCAGCGCGCTCCAGAAGCCTAAGCGGTTCTTCGGGGCGGCGCGAAACATCGAAGAAGGCGGTAGCTTGACGATCATCGCGACGGCCCTCATCGATACCGGGTCGCGCATGGATGAAGTCATCTTCGAAGAGTTCAAAGGGACTGG
>JAJFFE010000100.1 GCA_021776775.1 Planctomycetota bacterium
CCATCGATTTCACCGCGAACAGCACTGCGAACGATCGCCTGGCGATCAACGACGAGGGGGCGGGGGTTGGCAACATCGCCCTCACCGGCTCCGACGTCACCTACGACTTCGGTGCCGGCGCAGTGACGATCGGCACCTTCGTGGGGGGGACCGACGGCTCGACACCGTTGGTGATCACGTTCAACGCGAGCGCTACCCCAGCGGCGGTTCAAGCGCTGGCGCGAAACATCACGTTCGACAACGTCTCGGAAGACCCGGACGAGACCGCGCGCACCGTGCGCTTCGTGGTCACCGACGGCGACACCGGCACCAGCACGGCCGTCACGGAGACGATCAATGTCGCTGAGAACAACGACGATCCGGTGCTGGCGCTGCCGGGCGGAGCGGTCAGCTTCATCGAGGGCGACGGTGCGACGATCATCGACGGCGCAGCCACGGTGAGCGACGTCGACTCCGCGGACTTCGACACCGGTACGCTGACCATCGACTTCACGGCCAACAGCACGGCGAACGATCGCCTGGCGATCAACGACCAGGGCGCGGGCGTTGGCAACATCTCGATCTCCGGCACCGACGTGACCTACGACTTCGGCGCGGGCGCAGTAGTGATCGGTACGTTCGCGGGGGGGAACGACGGCTCGACGCCGCTGGTGATCACGTTCAATGCGAACGCCACCCCGGCCGCGGCTCAAGCGCTGGCTCAGAGCGTTACCTACGACAACGTATCGGCGGGTCCGTCGACGGCGAGCCGCACCGTGCGTTTCGTGTTGACCGACGGCGACACCGGCTCGAGCGGTGCGGTTACCGAGACGATCACGGTGGCCGCGATTGCGAACGACCCCGTGATTACCCTCCCGAGTGGTCCGGTCAGCTTCACGGAAGACTCCGGACCGGTCGCCATCGACGCGGCCGCGACCATCAGCGACGCCGATTCGGCGGACTTCGACACCGGGGTGCTGACCGTCGATATCACGTCCGGCGGCACCGCGCACGACCGGCTGTCGATCGACGACCAAGGCGCGGGGGCTGGCAACATCTCGGTGTCCGGGAGCGACGCCGCCTACGATTTCGGCGCGGGCGCCGTCGTGATCGGCAGCTTTACGGGAGGCACGGACGGCACGACGCCGCTCGTGATCACCTTGAACGCAAGCGCCGACGTGGCGGCGACGCAAGCGCTGGTGAGAAGCGTCACGTTTGACAACGTGTCGCAGAGCCCGTCGGCCGCCGCGCGCACCGTGCGGTTCGCCATGACCGATGGCGATGGCGGTACGAGTAGCGCGGTCTCCACGTCTGTCGTCATGAACCCGGTGAACGACGTCCCCTCGGTCGCGCTACCGGGACCGTCGGTGAGTTTTACGATCGGCGACGGTCCCACGGTGATTGACGCAGCTGCGACGGTCGACGACATCGACTCGGCCGACTTCGATACCGGCACATTGACGGTCGACTTTTCGGCTGGCGGTGATGAGAGCGATCGGCTCGGGCTGCGCGACCAAGGCGCCGGCGTCGGCAACGTCCGCGTGTCCGGCAGCAATGTCACCTACGACTTTGGCGCCGGCGCCGTGGTGATCGGCAGCATCGCCGGCGGTGACGATGGCGCCACGCCGCTGGTGATCACGTTCAACGGCAGTTCAGACGCCACGTCCGCGCAGTCGGTGCTCCGCAACATCACGTACGATAACGTCCCCTCAACCGCGGTGGCCGAGACCGCCCCGCTCGGGACGGCACAGGCCGAGAGTCCACAGGCCGGGGTCACCAAGGTCGTCCAGTTCGTACTTACCGACGGGGACTCCGGTACCAGTGGCGCACTCACCAAGAGCATCGTCGTCAACTCAGGGAACGCGGCGCCCACTGTGTTTCCCGCCACATTCCATGTGAGCGAGGACGCTTCCGGGGGCTCGACGGTCGGCGTCGTCAATGCCACCGATTCCGACTCCGGGGATCAGCTCACCTACTCGATCGTCGCGGGCAACGCGGGCAGCGCCTTCGCGATCAACTCAGTCTCGGGAACGATCACCGTGAACAACCCGAGTGCGCTCCAAGACGCCGGGAGTTTTGCGTTGGTTGTCGAAGTCGTCGACGACGGCAATCCCGCCGCGGCGAGTCAAGCGACGGTCATGATCACGGTGCAGCCCGTGGTTGAAGCCCCCGACGTGGAGCCGCCCGTCGATAGCGGTGACCCCACCGACGGCGATTCCAACGACGACAACCTAGATCCGGTGACCACGACTCCAGCCCCGGAGGAGCCCGTCGCCGAGACACCCGACGCACTTGCACCCCGAGGTCCGGGACTCCCGGAGCCGTCGTTGCCGATCGATTCGAGACTGCCCGAGGTCGATGACGACATCCCGACCTTCGTGACTCCGATCGCCGCCGATGTTCCCACCGACGTTCCCACCGATAACCGCCCCGGTGGTCCCGACCCCGTCGCCGTGACCCAAGTAACGCCCGCCATCGAAACGCGCGTGATCGAGTCGCCGGTGGTCGGGTTCGTCGACATGCCGGCCACCATGGTCGCGGCGCTGGACGCGATGGGAGACGACCTCGAGCGTTCCATGGAGTTGGAGAGTGAGGAGGCCGCGTTCGTTGTCGGAAGCATCGAGGCCGGATCGATCGCGTTCACGGCGGGGATCGTCGCGTGGATGCTGCGCGCCGGCTCCATCATGACCGCGTTCTTGTCGAGCCTGCCCATGTGGATGCGGCTCGATCCGCTACCTGTACTCAATTTGTCCAAGGCCGACCGCGCACGCATGAAAGCGCAGACAAATGAGGAGGAGCAATCCGAGGCCGCGCAGATTGGCTCGGTGATAGACGCCGAAGTCGACACCGACCATGAACGAAAGACGTTGCCGTGATGGCGCCTGGAGTGGACCATGTCTGTACCGGGATACGTGAGGTGTTCTATGAGACCGTGTCGCCTCGCTGAGCCCAGACCTCTTTCGTGAGCAGAACGGCCAGGAGGGCAGCGCGAATTGAATTGAGGGCCGCTCGGGCAAAACCCAGGCTCTTCCAAGGCCAGAGAAGGGGCAGCATGGAGCGTCGACCAACCTGGGCCGAGCGCAAGTTCAACTTCGTCTACCCGACCTGGATGACCGCCGATTTCGCCGAGCGCCTCCGCGGCGTGGTACCCAGAGTGCAATCGCTGGCCGAGGGCTTGAGCGACGAAGCCGCCCACGAAAAGCACGACGGCACCTGGTCGATCGCTCAGAACATCGGGCACCTCGCCGACCTCGAAGCGCTCTGGTTCGAACGACTCGACGATCTCCGCCACGGGCGACCGACCCACACTCCCGCCGACCCCGCTCGGTTTCAACGCGCCGCCGAACTCCATGTCGGCTGTTCACTGTCGTCAATCATCGCGGAGCTTCACGAGCGCCGAACGAAACTCGTGAACGCGTTACTTGAAGCAGCGGACAGTCTGCACGCCGCAACCGCGTACCACGAGCGGCTGCAGTGCCCCATGCGACTCGTCGACTGCGCCCAGTTTGCGGCAGAGCACGACGATCACCATCTATTGCGAATCCGCGAGCTGTGCCACCTCTAGCTGGATCGGTGTGGGATTGCCGCTTATCATTGCCCTGATCCTTGGCTCTATCGGAACCGTCATGATCGATCAGTCGACGGGCCGCTTCATGAATGATCCGGGCAAAAGACCAACGTTCCTATCGTTGGCGGTTCGCAACCGATTGAAGCGCACGAAAGCACGGTGCTGTGAAGGAACATACGGTACAGAAGAACGAGTGCGTTTCGAGCATCGCGTTCGACAACGGCTTTTTCTGGGAGACGATTTGGAATCACGCGAACAATGCGTCGCTCAAGGAACTTCGCAAGTCTCCGTTTATCCTGGAGGCCGGCGATGTCGTCCACATCCCGGACCTGCGCGTGAAGGAGATCTCGATCGAGCCTGGGCAGCGGCACGTCTTTCAGCGCAAGGGCGTCCCCGAAACGCTCAACCTTCAGTTCCGAATCGACGGTGAACCCCGGGCAGGTGTTCCCTTTCGACTACTGATCGACGGGCGCCTGAATCTCGGGACACTCGACGACGAAGGCAAGCTATCCGAGTTCCTTCCACCGAACGCACAGACGGGGTCGCTCGTCATCGAAACGCCCGAAGGTGAAGAGAAGTACGAGCTACAGCTACGTCAGATTGATCCCATCGAAACCATCAGCGGAGTGCAGGCGCGGTTGAAGAACCTCGGCTTCTACACCGGTGAAGTAGACGGCGCGCTGTCAGAGACGACGCTCGAGGCGCTCCACACATTTCAACGAAGCGCCGACCTCCCCGAGACGGACCAGCCCGATGCAGCCACGCACGACGCGTTGGTTGCAGCCCACAAATCTTGACCGAAAGCTCCACGGCCAGATGCCCTTCGAAGTCGCGAACGCTATCGGAACCGTCCGCTTAGACGGAACAAAGTACACGCAGCTCCACGCCAAGGAGGACGGGAACTGTCTGTTCCACTCGGTGGGATACCTCCTCGAGCGAATGGGCAAGAATGAGCCGGTGCCAACGAACCACGGCACGCTTCGAACGCTCACCTGCGACCGAGTCAACACGATTCTCACGACCGTGGACATCGACCTCGAGGTGCAGCAGTCGTGCAAGACACACGTTTATGACGCCCTGGGAGTATCCGAAGGTGACAACGAAGCCAAAGCTGCGGCCCTGACCAAGTATGTCAAAGACATGCGAGACGTGGATGTGGCATGGGGTGATCTTCTTTGCGTCTACGCGTTGGAGTTGATCTACGGCGTGCGGATCGAGGTCTATCATTTGAATCACGCGAGCGCCGTCGCCAAGGCGAACTTTCCTGCGAACGACGCCGCCGGCGGTGTGTTGAGAATCGTCACGCCTTACACCGGCCGAGACGGGTACTACAATCACTACAATCCGCTCGTCGTCGACCCGACCCCACTGGAAAGCACGCCCGCCGCGGCAGTCGAGGCTCCTGAGAAGGCGCCTAAAGATCCCAAGCAGTGGTCGTTCTGGGATCCAAAGGGGCTGTTCCTCTATCAGCCTCCGAGCGCCCACTCGATGTACACCGACCTCTGGACAGCGCCTCCCGTTGCGCAATTGCGCGGGCGCAAGTTGGCGGTTTCCAACTCCAGTGAGCATGTGATCGAGGACGCCAAGCCCAGGATCACGAACCTCTCGCTCGACGGCGGCGCAAGCAACGCGACTTCAACATCGTACAAGGCGGACGTCGATCAAGACACGCTTGACGACGCGTTCGACGAACCGTTTATCCTGAATCTTTCCCGCGATGAATCGGGCCGAGCGACGGCTGCGATCGATCCAGCAGAGGTCATCGTGAGCGTCGATGCGAGTCTCTTCGAGTCCGTCGTCTCTCTGCAATTCAGAGTGTTGACGCGTGAGAGGAATGAGGGAGGCGCGGAGGCAGTGGCCGTCGGTGAGCTACTCCGGCCGGAGTTGGAGAAGAAGGCGAAGGGGCGGAGCGGTGTGCAGTCGTTGTCGATTCCGCTGTCCGAAGTGTTCGCGGAAGAAGAGCTCGCCAAGTTGTCGTACGCAGGCTCGCCGTACCGACTCGACGCCTGCCCTAACGGCGTTCCCGGCGGCGAGAACGTCGAAGCGGATCAGTGGGCATTCACCTACTTCCATGTGCCGAGCCCGTGGGACATCAACACTCCGGAAGGGGTCCAGAGTGCCCGCATCATCCCTCTCGAAGACGATCTGAGCGGACTTCGAAAAGTGAAGGGTGTGGCTACGGTGCAATCGCGTAACGCAAAGAACGACGCGGCTGTCAAAGCGCCGGAGGGGGTGCGCGACGAAGATGTGGACGGGCGCAACGTGCCCGGGGATATGAGTCACTTCATCTCTAGCTTCCGCGATCCGGAGAACCCGAACTACGTTCCTGCACAACACAATGTATTCTGGCAACTCGAAGACGACAGCTATTACGTGGCAACGTCGTGGGCAAGCATTCTCGTTCTTGTTCAAGACATAGACGGAGACTATGTCGCCCACTCCCTACTCCTTCACGGATCGAGCCTCAAGCTCTACATCGCGACCAAGGAAGCACAACGCGCTGCCGGAGAACTCGGAGATGAACGAGTGACCCTGTTGAGCAAGCTCAAGAAAGAACTCGAGGCGTACAGGTATAAGCGAAGACCGTACGATGGGCTCAGCTGGATTACGGATCGAGCAGACAGGGCGCGCCTCTGGCCTGGAGTCGAAGCCCAACAGACGAAGGCACAACTGGCTTCAACCGCAGTCCAAGAACATGCGCAGACTTGGAGGTACGTTCAAAAGCAGGGGGCCGAGAAGATCACCAACAGTGGTGAGAATGTGGACGTTCGTATCGCTGAGGTCTCGCGAATCATTCCTCCACTCGAGAGTGTCCTGAAGATAGAGGCAGAGGAGGTCGCGAAGTCAGCCCAACGAGAGTCGATCATTCGTATCGCGGGAGAGAGCGATTTCGAGGGTTTCCGCCCCGGAACAAAGGGTGGCTGGGATCAGTACTTCCTTCCGCCGGGCATGAAGATCAACCGCGCAGTCACGCAAGGCATCAGCAGCTGTGCCGGCGGTGTTACGTTTGCGAACGAAGAAGGCAACCGGCCGAGCGCGATGATTCTATGGCACATCGATTTTCCCCCGTGGGTTCCTATCAAACAGATCATCTCGCAGCTTTGGCCTGAGCCTAAAGAGTGCCCGGACCTCAGAACCGTCGCGTTCGTCTATCCGGACTGCGCAGAGCTCAACAAGTATCGACCAGCGATGATCTACCCCGAGGCGGTGCGTGATCGTTGCGACACCGTCTTCATGACGCGCGGCGATCACTTGGGCGTCGAAGACTTCTCACTCGGTTCGGGCGGCGAGTATTTCGGATTGGACCTTTCCAATCGAAAGCGAGCCGATCTCGTGTTCACCCACGACTTGAACAAGCGTACCGAGATGGTGGGAAAGCGCGAAGCGGCTCACAGGGACGAAACCAAAGGCGACGCCGAGGCCTCAATCACGCTCAGCGCGTTCCATAAGAATGTCTTCGGTCGATATCGCTTCGAGGGCATCCCCGTCAAAGGCCACGACCGCGACGCAATGCGGCAGTACGTGACGAAGGTCGCCAAGACGGACGACGATGAAGTGAAGAATCACAAGCTTGGCAAATGCAGTGTGGTTCGACTCGCCGGCATTGGGCCAGCCATGTTCGACGCGCTCCACAAGGCGTCGACTCCGCTACTCGAAGCACCGTGCAGCATGTTGGGCCTTCGCGTCGAACAGGAATTTGGCAACGCAACTTCGGAGGTTCAGGCAGAACGCGCGTGGCGCACGGGGCACCAAGACCGACCGGTGAAGAAGAAAAGGGAGGAGGAGCCAAAGAAGAAGGAGCCCGAGTCCGAGTTGTCAACCCAGTGATCACACTCTGGACGCATCCCTCGCCTCGGCCGAACCCTTCACGTCCCACGCATCGCTATCCAACCCCGGGAAGCGAACCTTGCACGCTCCGGTTACCTCTTCGGCGCTCTTGAAGCAGCCTTCCGAGTCCAACTTGCCAGTCTCCACGGTCCCGTCCGGGTGCTCGAGTTCGAACTCGACATCTCCAAGGGGCGCTCCCGACTCATCAACAAGCTGAATCTCGATCCAAGGGCGGCGCACCAAAAACCGATGCGTTTGGTTTGCGCGAAGACCCGTATGTTCACCACGGCTAACCACAGCTCCCTCGTCTCCGTGACATGCTCTCCCGAAGAGCGCCGGCGTCGATCAAGTGGATCATAGAGAACTCACAAATTCGAGCAAACCGCAATTGTCGTTAGTGGCGGGACGGGGTCCGGCGGCGGTTCCTTCCACTCAGTGCCCGGACCGCTTGGCTCGGCCTCGTCGTCGACGTCGTCACCTCCAGGCACGCTACGGCGACAACACGGCCCGCGCGCCGTGCCGTGCTGTCACGCGCGGTCGTGATTGGGTTCGACCTCCTCTGGTTCCTCCGGCTGGTACTCGGGGGGATTCGACGGCGGAGGACTCGGGTCGACGGGCGGGCTCTCCGGAGTGCTGGGAGTTGGAGTGCTGGGAGTTGGAGTGCCGGGTGTCGGAGTACCGGGAGTGGGGGTCTCATCCGGGCGTTGGGCCTGCGAGTTCGGGGTGTTTCGTTTCATCATCGAGAACCGTCCTTTCGAAAATCGAGGAGTTACGGATCGAGCATTGTGCTCTCGTGAGTTGGCGACTGACCGAGTTCCTGGCTCCGGCGGATCCTTGGCTTCCGCGCGTTCTTCCTGCTCCCCGTAATCACGCTGGACGTGAATCGGGAAGTGTTCCGGCCGCAAGTTCACGCTCGAGTTGCTCGCGGAGTTTGAACTTTTGGATCTTACCCGTGATGGTCATCGGATACTGGTCGACGATCTTCCAGTAGCGTGGAATCTTGAAGTGAGCGATCTTGTCTTTGCAGAGTTGCCGGAACTCTCCGGGAGTCGGGGGGGAGTCGACGCGTGGTCCGTGCAGTCGGATGCAAGCGGCCAGCTCTTCTCCGAGTTTCGGGTCGGCGACCCCGATCACTTGCGCGTCGGCGACCATGTCGATCCCATACAGGAATTCCTCGATCTCGCGCGGGTAGATGTTCTCTCCTCCGCGAATGATCATGTTCTTGATCCGCCCTGTGATCCGAACGTAGCCTGCCTTATCCATGGTCCCGGTGTCTCCGGAATGAAGCCAGCCGTCGTCGTCGATCGCCTGGCCCGTCGCCTCGGGATTGTTGTCGTACCCCTTCATCACCATGTATCCCCGGAAGCAGATCTCGCCCGGGGTGTCGTACGGGACGGTCTTGCCGGTGGCGGGATCGATGATCTTGAGCTCCTGGTGGGGCATGACTCGGCCTACTGTGCTGACCCTTTGCTCGAGGGTGTCGTCGAGGCGCGTCAGGGTGGTCGCCGGGGACGCTTCGGTCTGGCCGTAGGCGGTGACGATTTCACGCATGTGCATGCGGCTCTCGACTCGCTTCATCAACGCTTCCGGGCAAGGCGCTCCCGCCATGATCCCGCCGCGCAAGGATGACAAATCACAAGACTCGAATTCGGGGTCGTCGAGTTGAGCGATGAACATGGTCGGGACACCGTGCAGGATGGTGCACCGCTCGGAGTCGATCGCGCGCAAGGTCGCGGCCGGGTCGAAGGCGGGGCTGGGGATGACGACGGTGGCGCCGTGCGTCACTGCCCCGAGGGTCGAGACCACCATGCCGAAGCAGTGGTAGAACGGAACCGGCACGCAGACCCGGTCCTCCGGTCCGAGATTCAGGAGTTCGCCGACGGAGAAGGCGTTGTTCAGGATGTTGTGGTGCGTCAGCAGTACGCCCTTGGGGAAGCCCGTCGTTCCCGACGTGTATTGAATGTTGATGACGTCGTCGATGTCGAGCTCCGCCTCGGCCTCGACCAGCGCGGCATCTTCGAGCTCTTCACCAAGCTCCGCAAACGACTGCCAGGTCAACATTCCGGGGTGCTCTTCGGAGCCGACGAAGATCACACTCTTCAGTTCCGGAAAGCGCCGTGAATCCAGCTGCCCCGGCTCGCACTCCTTCGCCTCGGGGCATACCTCGTAGAACATGTCGAGGTAGTTCGAACTCTTGAACGCCTCGATAAGCAGAAGCGCATTGACCCGCGATTCCTTGAGTACGTACTCGAGCTCGTGCGCGCGGTAGGCGGGATTGACGTTGACCAGGATCGCGCCGATCCGCGCGGTCGCGAACTGAGCGACCATCCATTCGTAGTTGTTGATCGACCAGATCGCCACCCGGTCGCCGCGTCCGATCCCCAGCTTCAAGAACGCCTTCGCCGCGCGGTTGACGACACCCACGAACTCGCGGTACGTGAACCGCAACCTCTGTGGAATCGACACCAAGATCTCGCGCTCCGGGTAGAGGCTGACTTGCCGATTCAGATTCTCGCCGACGGTCTCACCCAGAAGCGGAGTCGACGACCCACAGTGCTCGTAGCTTCGGCCGCGCATCGCGGTCCCCTCGGTTGGCGTCACTTCGCAAAACTAGCTGCGATCGGGCAGCGCAACTCGCGCTCCAGACCGTCGACTATCGAAAGACGTCGAGAGGGCCCGCTGACCGTCCCGTTTCCCAAAGGCGAGACGCGGTTCGCCGTTTCGCGACTACGGCTTCACGGCGCACCACAACAAGGACTGGCTGTTCGAGTCAGCTGCTGCGTCTATCGCCCCGACCCAGTGCAGCGCGAGGTTGACGGAGCTGAATTACCATTCCTGCCATGACGCCGCGAAGCCAGCCGAGGACGAGTAGCCGCGGGACCCACGACAGGGTCCACTTTCCCCGAACCTCGACCGAGAGGATCGAACCCTCGTCGCGATCTTCGAGGCGGTAGACCAAAACGTGGGGGAATCCGGTGGTCATGCCGCGGAGGGAGATGTCACTGAACGTGTATCCTCGACCGTCGGTCCACTCGAGGATTCGACCGGCGCGATCGACTCGGAAGGGCCCCCAGCCGTGTCTCAGGATGAACGGTGTTCCGGGTTTTGCGTCGGTGAGATTGGGTATGACTTCTTGGTGGAGAGGGTCACGAGTGACGAACGTTCCGAAGTGACGCATGTGCTCCCACACCTCGTCGCGGGGAGCGGAGAGCGACAACGTTACCCGCAGTCGGACCCGACCGTCGTCACGCAGTTCGAAGAAGTGACTATCGCCGAAGAGAGAGTCGAGCACCGGTCCCGTTCTCCTTCCGTACCTCGTTCTCGATGCCGTCGAGAATGAAAGCGTGGAACTCCGATACGATCCACCACTCCACCAGCGCCCATGCAAAGCGCGGTCGAAGGTGAGCGTCGTAGCTAGTGGTGAGCGTCAGTTGAGTACCACCGGATGGTCTTTCCTCCAGTTCGAAGCCACCCCAGGACAGTGTGGCGGAGCGTTCGAACCCGAAGTTGTGGTCGGTAACTTCGAACCGATAGCAACGCGACGGCTTCCACACGGTCGTGCGCTTGTGAACGAATCCTTCTTCGTACCGGCACCGTTGCTCGTCACCGACCCGCTCCGGGCGACCATCGACTTGAACCGGGCGCGGAAACAAGCGAACGAGTCCGAGCGGACGATTGATCGATACCCTCTCGTACGTCACGAGCGAACTCCAGACGGCGTCGGGCGAGGCATCGAACATCCGAACACTCCGTTGCTGCACGAGGTGGCGATCCAACGGTCGGCTGCCCTCGGCTGCTCCCCAGGCCAGCGGCACCAAGAAGAGGCAAACTCCCCAGCGGCTGACCAAGAGTGCACCGAGCCAAGTCGCTCGCGAGACGTAGCCGAGTTGAGCTCCAATGAACGCGGGGGGCAACCAAGTCAAGATCGCCCCGACAGTGCAGACGCCCCCGATCAAGCCGAAGAAGCCGAGCGTGCACGCGATGAAGCAAGTCACTAGAGGATGAACGACCGCACCCCACGCGGTTTTACGGTCACTGAGCGCGGCGAGGATGGTTGCCAGGATGAACGGCACGACGAGCGTCAATGCAACTCCGACATGGGGGGACATGAGGAGGATCACCGAACTGACGAGAACCGCCGATAGTGCAGCCGCCATACCGCGACGCCATTGCGTCGGTCGACTGGGCGGCGGCGCGTCGTTCTTGTCAGCCGTCGGATGGAGTTCACTCATCGGTCCTCAATTTCTGTCGTGACAGAATAGACAGAAACTACGGGCGAGCCAAGAACGGCAGGAGTTCCGAGCCCCCGAGCCAGTTTGTTGATCGCGGGTCTACGCTCGAACACGGCGAGATGAACAGAACCGCCGCGGGACGGGGTCCGGCGACGGTTCGATTTGGACGTGTCATTCAGATTCACCACGGTATGCGTATCGTTCAGAAGGGGCTCAACTCCCCTCGGTGACGCTCGGCCTCGGCTCGTCGCAGGAAGGCGTCGCGTTCGCGAACGCAGTGGAACTCTCGTCTTCCCAAGGCACGACGGACCATTTGCACGGCTTTGGAAGCGAGCTTCGTGAACGAAAGTAGGGACTTGGACTGTTCCCGCACCAACGCGCGGGAGCTTGCGTTTTTACTCAGACTGAACATCGTTTTCTCTTCCGTTTTCTGAAGCGCGATTCACTGACTGCGAATTGGGTCGACCACGGGGTGCTGGTTTGCGTGGTACAGAACATGTCGAGGTCGGTGGTTCCGACGGGTGCGTAAATGCGAAACATCGAATCCCCTTTCGGGAGAAACTGAGGTTGGTGCGAGCAAGCTCGCGGAGATGTCACGTGTCGACACACGTCGACACGACGATTGAGTTCTTGGGGATGGGCCGAGCGTTCGGGTCAGCACGAGCATTGAGGTTCGAAGCGTGAGTTCGGTAGCTCACGCTTGGAAACAGCAACGTCGAACGTCGAGCGATGCAATCAGCGCAAACGGCGGAAACGAATCGCTGGACCGAACTTCAGACGCGTGGGTAGATCAGGTTCGCCTGAGTGCTAAATCTCAAAGGCGGACCGCGACGACAAACGTCGAGGACCACACGGGCTCGTTCAGGGGAAGAGCCTCGTTCGAGAGAAACCACTTGTCAGCTGGGAGCGGCGTTAGCCGTTGCGCGGGCACTGATTCCACGGCTGTCGTGCGGGACAGCCGTTCGGTCGGTGCAAATAGGCAAGGACTTGGGAGCCGCAGCCAGTGATATCGAACCGGGTCTGGATCTGCGTCTGAGTAAGCATTTGCTCGATCATGTTGGCTCCCTTCGTTGAGGATAGTACTTGGCCCAATGCGGGGTAGACGATCGCCGTAGCAGAATCCCCCAAGGCTTTTCGGATTTTTCTCACTGTTTCTTTGGGGGAAGGATGCAGGTTTCTCGCGAGGCCAATAGCGAGCCTCCGTCACGGATACGACGCGAACCTCGCAACATTTCAATCGACTCATGACTCCGGAGTGATGGCCAGAGCGATGGGCAGCGCCGCGCGCCTCCGGTCGCTGACCATTGTCAGCACCAACCCAAAGGCGGGGAGGCCCCAAGCTGTTGAGTTCCAACTCGGCGCTTGCAGCGAACCGCGCGGCAGTCACGTGTGATGTCACGTTTTCACCCGTACGATTTCACATCGTCCGGGCGAAGTTTCATCACCCGATCCGAGCTCTCCGGAGCGCATAGTCACTCTGGAACAACGCGTAGCAATCCGAAATGCGATCGACTCCGAGCAGCCTACGAACTGCTCCCGCTCACGGGCAGGTCGAGATGGCGCAGTCGAGCCCATCGGCGGTGGGGTCGACGCCGCACGTCGTCGGTGGGGGAAGCGTCGTGCCGAGCCCGGCGAAGAGCAGGTCTAGGACGGTGACGGCATCGGCCACGTCGGTAGCGCCGTCGTCATTGGCATCGCACGCGTCCTCGCATGGCCCAAACGACGCGCTTCCGAACAGCAGGTCGAGGAGCGAGATGGCGTCGCCAATGTCGATCGTTGCGTCGGAATTACAGTTCCCACGCGTAAACGATCCCTGACACGAATCGATGACGCCGTCGCTGTCTGTGTCGAAGCCGGCGAGGAGGTCGCAATCGTCAGGGGTCTCGTTCCAGTTGCAATCTTCGATCTCAGACTCCCAACGAAGCATGGCACCTGTGTCGCGCCAAGCGGTGTAGATCTCATCGATCCCATCGCCATCGCTGTCGGCGGTGTTCAACACTCGAATCTCGAACGGAGTCCACCGGCGGAGCTCGAGTTCGACTAGCTCACCGGTGTGCGTCGTGAAGATTGCGAATCCTTGATCCTCACGATCGATGACAAGGAGTTCGGGTCGATCGTCGCCGTTCAATTCGACCACGCGTGTTTCGTTGGCGAATACCTGACCCGGCTGCAGGACCGGAAGCGAGAGGCTGCCCTGCCCGTCACCGTAGAATACGGCGAATTGAGGATCCCCTGCGAAGATCGACCCAGAGTTGGCGGTGGCGTTGCTGACAACATCGAGGTGACCGTCTCCGTTGACGTCGATCGCCGAGGCGTGGTCGTTGTGATCCGCGCCGGGAAAGTTGACGGCGGGATCGAAGTCGCGGCCGGGTTTGCCGAACACGATCCGCATGTCATCCAGATTGCGATCGGGCAGCACGATATCGATGCGTCCGTCTTCATCGAAGTCACCCAGTGCAAAGTCATCCGGATTGTTTGTCGGAACGTCCACGACGCGGGGTAGGAAGTCTCGGTTCCCGAGGCTGAAGTAGACGACGACGGTTGGCTAACCCAGAATTGACTATGTGCCGCAATGTCGGGACGGCCGTCACCGTCAAAGTCCGCCACCTGAATCCTCCGAGGGTCACTCATGAAGAAGACGGTGGGGGATCGCTCAAACGTTCCGTCTCCGAGTCCCCAATAGAAGTTCACGTTGTCCAGGTCCGGTCCGGCGCTTCCCGCTTCCACTCCAACCGCGAGATCAAGGAACCCATCGTCGTCGAAGTCTGCGGTGACGATTCCGCGATCTTCTGGACGTCCAACGAGGGGAAGCTCTTGGACGACGTTGAAGCCGGCTCCGTCTCCGAGCGCGATGACGACTCGATCTACGGTGATGGGATCTTGACCAATCTCTCCGTAGGCGGAGTCAGCCACGCCGTCGCCATCAAAGTCACCAACGGTGTGGGACTGCACAGCGAAGTACGGCACCGAGAAGAGCTCGGCCGGCGCCAAGGCCTCGCTCCGATCCAGTCGGCCGTTTCCATCGCAATCGCCAAGGTCTAGTTCGCAGACGTCTAAGATCTGGTTGCCATCGGCGTCGCCATCGAGCCCGAGCTGGCATCGATCGGCGGTGCCGTTCCCGTCGCAGTCAGACAGATCGAGACAAACGAGGGCCGAGCCCGCCGGACGGATGGCCATCGCGGAAACGATCAGGTTGTTGTCGATCTCCCCGACGGTTTGCGCGGTAAACGTCTCCGGGTCCAAGATCGACAGGGTCGAACGATTGCTCCGATCCCAAGCCACGTACCAAGTGCCGGTATCGCTCCAGTCGATTCCCATGCCAGCGTCGGCAACCGTATCAAAGTTGAGCGCGGGACCCACTCCAACCGTACCGCCGCAAATCGTCGCGAGGCGCGTTCGGTCGTGATCGTGAAGGAAGATCTGCCCGCATCCGTCGACCGACATGGCTCGCGCCCGCAGATACTCGGAGTCGGTAGTAAACGACTGCTCGATGGTCAGCGCCGCGGTGCCGGTATCGATGGAGTAGAGACTCGCTTGACTCGTACCACCAATCTCATACGCGTAGCCGAGCATGCGGTCGTTGAGCGGATCGTAAGCAAGGTTGCGCATGAAGTAGTCGGGCGGAAGGTCGAGGTCGCCGACATAGGTCGCAGAGCCATCGACCATGTCGATCGTGTACAGAGAGAAGATGCTGACATCGTTGAGATCGTACGCAACCGCGTACAGAGTTCCCGCCCCGTCGAACTCGAGCCCACCGAACTGGTGATCGGAAACTCCGGTGCTGCCAACGAGCGTCGGACTTTCGATAGCACTCGAGTCGACCTGCCAGATCTGACTCGGATTCGACTCGGCCCCCACGAACCAGATCTCAGCTCCGCAAAGAACACGCGGGAACAGAAACGTAGCTAACAACCCGAAAACGATGGTCCATCGCATGGAGTCTCCTCAGAGTGTCACGGCGATTCGATGCCCAGAGCCACTTTGCAACATTGGATTTCCTCGAAGGTCACGCTGAGCCCCCAGCGCTTGCCCCCGCGTTGAGCGCCTCCGAATGGGTCGAACGAGGCGCTCCAGAGCAACCCAGCCATCGTAGCGGAGGAGATCGAGCCGCGCCCGGACATTCGTGATGTCGTCCCTGTCGATCGCTCAGTCCCAGAAGAACCGGGCCTATGCAAACTCCCGGGAGCGTCGACACGACGTCCTCGGCTCGCTCTACGAGCGGTCATTCCGGCGCACATCGCCCGAGATGAGACTCGCCGACGTCCCGAGTCACCGAGGCGCGCACACCTGCTTGGCCTCGATGATCTCAGGCGCGAGTGGATTCGGAGTTGTGGCGAGGGCTTGGTCAAGCAGTTCCCGAGCGCGGACGTCATCGCCGAGTCGATGTTCGGTCATGGCGAGGAAGCACACCGAGGGCCACGCAGCGGGACCGTGGTAGAGTTCAATGGCCTTCTTCAGCGTGACTCTGGCTGCCAGGTAGTCGCCTAGTCGATACTGCGCAACACCAAGTGTACGGAGTAGGATGGCTTCCTTGGGATGCAGGATCGTCAAATCCTGCGCAATGAGATGGGCGCGCCGATGCTGTTCGGCGCTTGCGTCACGACTCAGCCATTCCCATGCACGATCAGAAAGGAGCTGATGGCTATCGCCTCGGAGTCGTGCACTCCTCAGGGTGACTCGCTTCATCGCTTCGGATAGGGATTGATCTGTCTTGATCTGATCGACGATTTCGCTGCACAACATCCCGCTAGCGCCGATGCTTTCGAAGTACCTCTGGCCTGCGCGGCGGATCGATTCGGTAATGATCGGCTTGGTGCTCGCCCTCTTCGCAGTCCCCGCGTCGAAGAAGGTCATTCCGCCGTAGTCTCCGAACGCGATTTGTTCACCATCGGGGCTGAACTTGACGTTCCAGATCCAGCTATCGCCTCTCGCCACCGTCGTCAACGAAGCGCCGCTTGCGCTATGCCATAACTTTATCAGGCCGTCGTAGCCGGTGGTGAGTAGGCGACGTCCGTCGGGACTGTAGGACACTGTTAGCGCGGCGCGACTGTGTGCGTCGAGTACTCGGATGACATCGCCGGAATCGCAATCCACGATCCGGACCTTGCCGTCACCGGCGGCAAAAGCCACTTCCGAACCGTCGGGATCAAATGACACGAACACCTCAGCCCAAGCAGAATCACTCAGGTGTGAAGTGCGCCCGTCCTCGACTTCATAGAGAATGAGGTCGCCGAAGTCGCTGCCGATGGCAACGCGGTCACCGTTGCTGCTCATCGCGATGCTGCGTAGGTGCATACCGCGCGCGATTGTGGCGGTGCGCTTTGGCGCGACACCGTCGTGAAGCTCAGCAAGGGTCGGAAGCTCCCACACTGAAGCTCCACCGCTCGTACCGGCGACCGCGAGGCGACTCCCAGAGCCATCGAATGCTAAAGAGCGGATCGCTCTACCCCCCGTTTCGATTCGTTGGATGGGCCGCAGTTGATCCGAATCCCAAAGCACCACGCTCCCATCTCCATGACCAGTAAGCACAAGTTCTTCGGAAGGGCTCGCGACAACAGATAGCGGGAGCAGGCATTGATAGCTGCGCAATGGTCGTTTCTGTTGCGGGTCCCATTCGATCAGAACACCACTTGAGTCAGCAGAGTAGAGTCGAGAGCCGAGCCTGGCGTAGCAAAGGTACTTGGGCAGCCAAGTGGCCGAATGCAGACGACCGCTGCACAAGTCGCTCGAAGTTCTCCACTCTACGAGTTCACCGTTTTCTGTGCCGGCTACGATCTTCGCATCGTCACTACTGATTGCCACCGACATCAGACGACAGCGCCAGATGCGCTTGGCGAGTTGGTCGCCTGTCTCGAAGTCCCAGAGTCGCAGCGAACGATCGCCCGAGACCGATGCCAGCCATGAGCCATCTCGGCAAAACGCCAAGTCCCAAACTTGCTTGAAGTGGCCGCGAAGCACCCGGCGAAGAGTGAGGTCAGAAAGATCCCAAACATCGATGTCCCCGTCGTACCCCCCGGTGACAAGGCTCTTACCGTCGGGCGAGAAGAGCAGCGGGCAACGATCCTGTCGATGGACTTGTCCGGTTTTGATGACACCCATCAACTCTCGACGACCGAGGTGCCACAACTGCACTGCATCCCCGCTGGTTATCCCGATGAGGTCAGGGTCGACGGGTGAAACGGCGACGGACAGCACACGGGGACCGCTACTGGGAATCTCGAACAAGGACGCCAAATCGTTGGCTCGCAACACCCGCAGTTTCGAGTCCGAGCAAGCGAGAAGCAGCCGCTGTTGCGACGCATCGAATCTCACGTCGTGAATTGAGGCATTGAACTTCGTTTCGATGAACTCGCCACCTGGCATCTCTTGCAAGCGAACGTGACCATCTATCGTGGCGGAAACGAGCCTCGAGCCGTCGGCGTTCAGATGGAAGGCCCGCAGGTCTCCAGGCTTGGTCCAGAAATGCTGAATCGTGGAGTCCGCCAAGTCCCAACTGCGCAACGCTCCACCGCCACTACAATTGACGACTTTCTGCGTTAGTCGATCGAACTGAAGCTTCCAGATGCGGCTGCGCGCAGGCTGTATTTTCTTCTCGTAGGTGCGAATCTGGCTCTCTAGATAACGCCATTCCCAGCCGCGGTGCTCCGCCGGGCATAGGTCGAGTTCTCGACGGAGAGCGACGACGTCGTTCTCATCGGCATGAGTCGCCGCAGCAGCAAGATGCGTACGATACTCGGCAAGTGACAGCTCTTGCTGTATCGCCTCCACCGCCACGTGGGCCTGTTCGACCATGTCAGTTGCAGCCTCGGCGCGGGTGCGTTCGGTTTCGGCGTGACGGCGTTCTGAAGCAACCAGCTGATCGCGCGCGGTTGTGGTGGCGTTCTCGACCACCTCGTAGAGCGCGATCGAAACGCCGACGCCGCCGATCGCCAACCCGCACAGGGCCGTCAACAGCAGGACGCGGTACCTAAGAAGCAGCTTTAGCGATCGATCCGCGATGCTCGGTGGACGCGCAACAACGGGTTGATGGTGCAGGTATCGCTCGATGTCGTCCGCCATCGCGGCAGCCGACTGGTAGCGCTTCGCCGGATCCTTGGCGATGGCTTTCAGGGCGATCCAGTCGAGATCACCGCGGAGTTTTCGACGCAGTACGCCAACGGAAGTGCTTCGTCGAGCCGCCGTAATCTTGCTCGCCCCGCGAACCCCGGCGAGGCGAGTGCTCGGCTTCCTAGGCTCATTCTCTCGCACCACGATCTGCATCTCGACGTAGCTCGCTGAGTGCAGCATATCTGCATCGATCGGCAGCCGGCCGACGAGCAGCTCATACAGGAGTACACCCGTCGAGTAGACGTCCGTGCGGTGGTCAACGCCTTGACCCGTCATCTCCGCTTGCTCTGGGCTCATGTACTCAGGAGTTCCGACGATCTTGCCGTACTCGGTGTAGAGCGTCTGCTCGACCAAGCGCTGTTCGATCGACTTTGCTACCCCGAAGTCGATGATCTTGGGTAAGGCTTCCTTGCCATCGAAGCACACCAGAATGTTTGATGGCTTGATGTCACGATGGATCACCCCTTTGCTATGCGCATGGTCGAGCGCGTAGCAGACTTTTTGAACTAGCCGCAGCCGCCCGTCGACGTCGAGCCGTTGCCTGTCGCAGTGTTGCGAGATGGGTACACCGGCGACGTGCTCCATAACGAAGTAGGGACGACCACTCTCGGTGGCCCCCGCCTCGAACACCTGCGTGATGCTCGGATGTTTCATCAGCGCCAGCGCTTGTCGCTCGGCGCCAAAGCGCTTCACGACTTCTTCAGTATCCATGCCGAGCTTGATCACCTTGATGGCAACCCTGCGTTGAATCGGCTTCCGCTGCTCGGCGACATAGACGATACCCATGCCCCCCTCGCCGAGCTTCCCGAGCACTCGGTAGTTGGGGATTCTAGGAAAGCCATTCGGTGCCGTATCGTCGGGGGAAGAACCCGGTTGGTCACGGGCCTGCATGGCTGGACCGCGATCGGCGCTGGAGGCGAGGAGGTCCGCACTGTCGCCAAGGAGGATTTGCTCGATCTCCTCCCGAAGCTCGCGGTCGTCGCCGCACTTCGCTTCGAGGAGCGCTGCCCGTTCCTGGGCAGGCAACAGCCAAGCTTGCTTGCAGATTGCTTCGATACGCCTCCAGCGATCGCGATTCATAAGAGCACCTGGGTCAGATCGCTTGGAGAAGGAATGCCGACGCCGCTCGGCTGCTGTCACGAGTGGGCGCCATCGAGGATCGATCGACTCTGTGAAATTTGGAGCGAGCGAGCCCTCACGCCATGTGAGAGTGTAGGGAGGGCTTGGCCCAATGAGAACCCTGACTCAGGAGAAGAGTGACCTCTCTGGGTTCGTCGCAAGACGTAATGTCGTCCTGCTGGATCTCTGCCCGCGAGCGTCGTGAGCGTCGGCTGACTTCGAGAACGAAACTCGCCGTCTCCACCTCAGTCGCCGTTGGCCTTGAGGAGCTCCTTCGACAACCACGCCTTGGCTAGTCGCCAATCTTCGTACACGGCTCTTTCGCCGATTCCCAACGTCTCCGCTGTTTCTTCCACTGTCATGCGCAGATAGAAGCGGTGTTTGACGACACGGCTCTTGCGTGGGTCAAAGCCCTCGAGCCGGGTGAGGGCTTCGTCGAGCGCGAGTATGTCGACGGATGGTTCCTCCACTTCGCAATCTTCCAGGGGCACCCGATGCCCGCCCGGATCGTGCCGAAGTCGTTTGGATTTCCGAGCCCGCTCCACCAGGATTCGTCGCATGGCCTCGGCGGCGGCCCCAAAGAAGTGAGCTCTGTTTTCCCACCGCACATTCTCGTTTTTGACCATGCGCAGGTAGGCCTCGTGCACCAGCGCGGTCGGCTGAAGCGTTAGCCCCGGCTTTTCGCGGCGCATCTTCCGCTGCGCCATGCCATGCAGTTCATGGTACACGCGCGAGAACAAGCGCTCCTCGGCTCGGCGATCGCCGTTGCCCGCGGCGGCGAGAAGAATCGACACATCGGAGCGATCGCTCATGCCGTGACTTTCAGCCCTGGGAAGTCATGACACCGACCCGTCGGTGCCGCTTGCGGTGATCGGCCCGCTGCCACGTGGAATTGTATCGAGTCCGTTAGTTCTTTCGCTACTGAAACTTACCGCTAGCTGAGAGCAGGGTCGAAGACCCTACGAGCCGTTAGCTCGTACTCGATCGCTCATAGCCGCCAGCCGACTTTGCGACAAATCTGGAACGGACCCTTACCACCGAGTTTGGGCCAACTGAGCGGCTGTCGACTGGCCCTTTCAAGCACCCACGCCCTCGACCGATTCAGGATTCCTTCCAAACAACTCCGCAGGGTTTGGCGCAGCCCGTCGCATGGGGCGGTTGAGGCGCTGGCCCAAGGGTCTCTCGATCGGGTCGTTTCGGGCGCAGCGCGATTCACTGGCTAGGGGGTCGTCCATGCGAGTTGGCTAGACCCGTTTCGATGACACGAACTGGACCGAAGAGCAGGACCAAATAGGAGTGACAATTATGTCACGCTTGCAGCGAAACAAGATGTGCGTCGAACAAGCGCTCGACACTGTCGAGTCAACCGTGAAGCTATCAAGGTCACGGACATGTCCTTCGCTAACGTTTTCCCGCCTCAGGAGCCAAGCTCTTGTTGCCTTCGTCCTGTTGTTTACGGTGATGGTGATCACGGACGAGGCGGCTGGCCAACTCTGTGATCCACAGACGCTCAGTTCTTTGCCGACCATAGACGAGGGCACGGGCGTCGCTGTTGTGGGATCGACGGTCTATGTAGCGGACGCGAACGGCGGGCTTCTGATCATCGATGTGTCCACTCCGACGGCGCCCGTCCTTGTCGGCAGCTACGATACGCCGGGCCATGCTTTTGACGTTGTCGTTGAGGGTACGACGGCCTACGTTGGGGATGGGCCGCTCGGACTCCAGATCATCGATATTTCCGATCCCGCAGTGCCGACGCTTCTGGGCTCGTACACCATCGCGGTCGGGAGCGTCAGGAACCTGTGCTTGGTGGGAAGTACCGCCTACCTTGCTGCGCGTACGGGGGGGGTTCTGATGGTCGACGTCAGTGACCCAACGACGCCAGTTTTGGTGGGGTCGGATAGTGGGCTAGCAGACGTGTGGGACGTTGCCAGTAATGGTTCGATCGCATGTGTCGCCGGTGTCGAAGAGGGGCTACAGGTTCTCGACGTGAGCGACCCCTCGTCCGCAACGCTGCTCGGTTCGTACGATACACCCGGCAAAGCCCGAGGCGTCGTTCTTGTTGGAACCACTGCCTATATCGCGGACGGACCGGACGGCGGTCTTCAGATTCTCGATGTCAGTGATCCGGCGGCCCCCGCATATGTCGGTTCGTATGACACCCCCGTCAATGCGCGGCACGTCGATGTCGTGGGCTCGATTGCTTATGTTGCCGACCACTTCCCAGACGGTAACCTTGAGATTTTCGACGTCAGTGATCCAACCTCACCGACGCTACTCGGTACTTGGGTGTCACCGATCATGGCCACGGATGTGGTGGTGAAGGACTTCGTCGCCTATGTCGTGACACCAGACTCCGGTTTGCACATTGTCGACGTGAGTGAGTGCATCCCTCCGGAGCCGAAGGCGGCGCGCTTTTCTAATCCGCCAGTAGGCTATCTCACAGTCGCGGATGATCCGAGTCTCGAGCCGAGCACGTTCACCATCGAGGGGTGGGTCCGCCCACTGGGCCCTGGCGACGGTGGCACGCTTGACGATGCCGGCGCAGTCTTCTTCGCGAAAACCTCGCCTGCTAGCGGAGCCTTCGCCGCTACTGTTGCCCTGATGTGGAGCCCAGTTACCGAGAAGATCAATGCTGTTCTTGCCTTCGGGGCGCCCACTGCTCTTGGCGTGATCGCAACCTCAACCACTACGGTGCAGATCGACGAGTGTGCGCATGTCGCGATGGTCTTCGATGGTGGTTTCGTGCATCTGTACTTGAACGGTGTTCTGGAGTCGTCGGTCGACTATCCGCACGCGAGCACAGACTGGGGCGACTTTCCGTTCTACATCGGTGCGGGTAACGCGTGCTGCGGGTTCCCGCGCCGCTTCGATGGCGTTCTGGACGACCTGCGGTTTTGGGATCATGCGCGTACCGCGCCAGAGATATCCCTTGGCATGGGCCAAGAAGTGACGGGTCCCCAACCGGGGTTGCTCGCGGCTTGGAACTTCAACGGGGATAGCGTAGGGGATGTGTCTGGCAATGGGCACGACAGCACGATCACAGGTCTTGTGGAGTTCGTCGAACCCGAGTGCACGGCGCTGGGCTACGGAGGGTGTTGGTTGCAGCAGAAACTCAACGGAAGTGACGCTGTGCCTAATGCGTGGTTCGGGAACTCAGTGTCAATCAGCGACGACGTTGCCGTCGTCGCTGCCCTGTACGACGCCCCAGTGACTTTCCAAGAAGGCTCCGCCTTCGTGTTCCGCTTCAACGGCAGCGACTGGGTGGAGGAGCAGATGCTCACGGCCAGCGATGCTGCGGAGGATGACCGCTTCGGCCATTCGGCAGCCATCAGTGGCAACGTCATCGTCGTCGGCGCCGCCTACGACGATGACGCGGGCAGCGCTTCCGGCTCGGCGTACGTCTTTAGATACGACGGGACCAGCTGGGTTGAAGAGCAGAAGTTGACCGCGAGCGATGCCGGGGCCGTGGACTTCTTCGGCTGGGCCGTTGCGGTCGACGACGACGTCATCGTGGTGAGTGCAGCCTATGACGATGACAGCTTCGGTCAGTCGGGGTCCGCCTATGTCTTCCGCTTCGACGGCACAAGCTGGATCGAAGAGCAAAAGCTCAATGCCAGTGATCCCGGCGCCGGCGATAGATTCGGGCACTCGGTATCGGCAAGTGGCGACGTTGTGCTTGTCGGCTCACCCTTCAGCGATCCCTCAGGTGTGAGCAACTCTGGTTCTTCTTACGTGTTTCGATTCGATGGTACCAGTTGGTCCGAAGAACAGAAGCTCATCGCTAGCGATGGCGCTGTCTCAGACGAGTTTGGCAGCTCTGTCTCGGTGAGCATGGATATCGTCCTTGTCGGCGCTCCGAAAGATGATGACGGAGGAGTCAACTCCGGATCGGCCTATGTGTACCGATTCGATGGCGCGAGTTGGATGGGTGAGCCGAAAATGACTGCTAGCGATGCGGAAGCGGGAGACGATTTTGGTAGATCGGTTTCCGTCAGTTCCGGTGTCGCGGTGGTCGGCGCAGCCGTCGGCGACTCGAGCTCCGTCACCAATTCTGGATGCGCCTACATCTACCGCTATGACGGACTGGACTGGCTGGAAGAGCAGAAGTTGACGACTGCGGATGCAACGGGTTCAGGTGTATTCGGTGAATCGGTGTCGGTCAGTGGTGACCATGTGCTGGTCGGCGCGCGAAACACCGGAGATCCGTCAGGTTCTGCGTACGTCCACGTGCTCTCGACCGACACCGTGTCGATCACCGAACAACCTCAAAGCCAGCCCCAGTGTGAAAACCAAGAACTACAACTCACCGTCACCGCTTCCGGGAGCGGGGGCCTTGAGTACCAGTGGCTCAAAGATGGCCTGAGCATTGCCGGCGAGACGACCGACACTTTGACTATCGTGAGCTTTCAAGCCGCTGACGTCGGCAGCTACTCAGTGATTGTCAGCGACGATTGTGGATTGGTCCTATCGGATGACGCAGAGGTCTGGTTGCTGGAATCGGTCTCGATTGGCAGTCAGCCCGTGAGCCAAGAACTTTGCGCCGGCGAAACGGCGAGCTTCTCGGTCGGTGCGACTGGTGCGCTGTCGTACCAGTGGCTTCTTGACGGCAGTCCCATCGCAGGCGCCGATGCAAGCCTTTACGAGATTGCGAGCGTCGGTGTTGCGGACAGCGGCGATTACAGTTGTCTGGTGACGGGCGACTGCGACAGCGTTGAGACTGTGCTTGCGAGCTTGATCTTGAGTACAGCGACAACCGTCAACACGCAACCACTGGCCACGAACGTCTGCGTCGATGCCCTGCTCACGCTCACGGTCGGGGCTTCCGGTGCTGCGCTCACATACCAGTGGCGGCTCGATGGGGTCGACCTCGTTGATCAGACCGACGCGCTGCTGTCGATCAGCGCGGCACAACTGAGCGACAGCGGTAGCTACGACTGCGTGGTGACGGGTACCTGTGGTGCGCTGACCAGCGAAGCCGTGACCGTCGTCGTCGATCAGTGTTTCATCCGAGGCGACTCGAACGGTGACGGCAACATTGATGTGGGCGACGCCATTCACCTGTTGGACTACAGCTTCGGCGGCGCCACGGCCGATTGTCTCCGGGCCAGCAACGCCAACGGCGACGCGGGCATCGACATCGGCGATGCGATCACCATCCTCAACTACTTGTTCGCAGGAGCAGACGACTTGCCGGCTCCCTTCCCAGACTGCGGCGCGGAACCGGCCGCCAGTGGACTGCCCTGCGACATCTATACGTCGTGCCCGTAGCGACACTCCTCTTCGTTATTCTACACGTGGCGGTGACCGTTCAGCGGTCGCCGCCACGTTCTTGATGGTGGTCTCTGGCCGGGGATCACCGAACGACGAACGATATTGGGCAACGTGATCTATCGCGATGTCATCCTATGTCTTGCCCAAGGCGTGGTAGAAGAAGCGTGGCAGAAGAGGCGTCTAGCGAGCTCCGCTCCGAAGCGACGCGTCGCTCAGAGACTCTGCGCGAATCCCGACGGGAACCGTTCGCTCCACTCTTCGCGGAGCACGCCGTAGCCGAGCCCATCGTGATACGTACCGTCGACGATCCGGGCGTTGCGGAACCGCGCTTCCAGCTGATAGCCGAGCTTCTCTGCGAGTCGCATCATCCCGACATTGCCGCCCCACGTTCGCAAGTCCAACCGAACCAACTCCGGCATGGAATCGAGAATGTACTGGCTCCACAGCCCCAGTGCTTCGTAACCGATCCCGCGTCCCCAACGAGACGATTCGTAAATGACCAATCCGAGCGAGAGCCACTGCGTCTCTTCGCTCTGCCAGTATCGACTGACTTGCCCGATGAGCTGATCGGTCTTGGCGTCGGCGATCGCCGCGACCAAACGCGGAACGGCCCAGTCACCGCGCTGGATGCGCTCGGCGATCTTCTCCAATCTTTGGTCGGTTTCCTCTTCGGAAGCCCGCGGATAGTAGGGACCGTTGAACTCCTGCCACTTCTGTCCGGGCCGATTAGATTGACGAAGTCCGCTGATATCCTCCGGGACATAGTCACGAATCGCTACCTGCTTACCTACCATCGGAAGCTCCGCCACGTCCACTCCTCGCTGCTCTCGAGACCATCACTGCGCTGGCGCTATCCAACTTCGCACAAATGACTCTGCAGACTAACAGACGCGCGCTCTGCGGCCAGCCGGATGTGAGCCGGCAGCGAACTCCCGACTCGCGCTACAGGACACTAAGCGACGGCGAGCACGGCCGCCCCGAGTCCGACGCTCTCACTAGTTCCGATCAGTTGAACAGTTCTCCCAAGATCGATTCCAGATTCCAGAGCAGGTATGTCGGCAGGCTCAGAAGGCGATAGCTCACCGGTTCTCCTTGCGTGGTCTTGACCTCCACCGTCGTCAGCGACGGCGGGTTTCGGTCTACTCGAATCGCGAAGGGCAGCTTCTTGTCGAACATGAACTGATGCAAACTCTTCATCGACCCTGAGGTGCCGGCCTTGAGTTCAAGTGGGATCACTCGCCCATGCGACTGTAGGACATGGTCGATCTCCCCGGCTCTCCCTCGTTCTCTTCGCCAGTAGAAGAGCTCGGCGCTCTGATGCCCGCTGCCAATCCAATGCAACTGTTGCGCTGTCAGTTGCTCACTAAGCCGAGCCTTCAACTCTGGCACCAACGTTGTCCACTTCGGAAAACTCCCGACTGCCGGTGTTCCCAGAAGAGGATGAACGAGTCCGACGTCTAACAGCGCTGCCTTCCGAGAGGTGTCTTTCGCCTCGGCTCCCAAGGGCACACCATTGGCGGCCGAATGGTGGATCAACGTCACCAGTTGAGACGCGGCCAAGAGTTCTATCCCACGCTTCGCCCGCTGACCCGTGAGTCCGACGTCGGATTTGGAATAGACGAACTTGTTTCCCAGCGAACCCGCCACCGCCGTCAACACACGATCGAGAACCTCCCGATCCAAACGTCCGGAATACTTCGCGAAGTCGGCACGGTAAGTCGCCAACAAGTCACCCTGGAGTGCTCGAAGTTCTTTAGCGGAACGACCTGCAATGTCCGCTGCCACCACGGCCGGCATTCCGCCGACCATCGCATAGCGGTCGAACCATTCGATCGCGCGCTCGTGCGCCGCCGAAGGCAGTGTGCCTTCAGCGTTCCATGACTCCAGCCGCTCGAGCAATAGGGTTTCGCTATTGGCCTCGAGGTACTCGGCAAACGAGAGCGGCTCGATCTGACGGAACGTCACCCGGCCGACCGGCATGCTGAACGCGTGGTCCGACAGCGTGAATTCCAGCAACGATCCCGCGGCCACGACCGCCAGCTCCGGCAACTCCTCGAAGAACCAGCGGAGCTTCCCCAGCACCTCGCCCGTGGCTTGAATCTCGTCGAGGAAGAGCAGGGTCGACCGGCTCGGCAATCGCCGCCCGAAGTGAAGCTCCAGCTCGGCCACGATGCGCTTCGGGTCGTTCGACTCGAACAGAGACGCAATCGCAGGCTCCCGCTCGAAGTTGACCTCCACCAAATCTAGGTTGGATCTTCTCGCTAACTCCCTCGCTAGCCACGTTTTACCAACCTGACGTGCGCCTCGAAGAACGAGCGGCCGGCGTTGCGGTGCCTCCAACCAATCCGTGAGGTCATCGATCGTGCGTCGCTTCATGAGGGGGAGACTACCGCTCCATTCGGCGTCTAGCAACGGTAAACAACCCGTTGTTGTGTCTACTTGCTATAAAAAACAACGCGTTGATTAGTTGGGTTCGCTGATCAGGACGGCTCCTCCCCCGAGGATCTGGGCAACTGAAACGACGACTTCGCCCCGCTCGCCGAGTCGGGTTGCAGCGGCCACTCACCGTTTGCGATCGCAATGTTCACCCCTACGGGCTCTCAGATTGCCGACCGGTGTCACCGTCCACGTCTGCTCGTACAATCAAACGCTTTCCCAATGCTGCCCTCGGCGGCTGAGCTTCAACGTTGGGTGGACAACGAGCGGCCTTCTTCGATCCACGCACTGTCGGCAATGCAGTCGTCCAGTCACCACGGACGGCCCAGTCTGCCCGCATTGTGGAATCGACACTCGCGGCGAGTTAGTACCTGCGCCTCTGCGCACTCTTCCCTTTCCGATGTGGCGTCGACTCAGCATCGTCGCTTGCCTCCTTCTCGTCGTACCGTCATACGTCGCCGCCTCGTTTCGACTGTCCGGTGTAGACATCATGATCGGTCTCGAGAGCCCGGTCGGGGCCGACGAGGAGGCCGGGCTCTGGCGAGATAGCGTGGTGCGGCTTGAGTCGAAGTTAGCCGATCTGGATCTGGGCGTAGACGCCGTTTGGCTCGCGTCGAAGTGTAAGCGCCAGATTGTCCCACCCAAGCTGGCTCGGGTAGATAAAAAGGGTTGGCGAGATGTCGTTTCAACCGGTGGGTACCTCACCGTGCAGGTGCGGTGCTACACATGGGGCCGGATAGATCCCGATCTGTCGCAGGGTATCGTAGCCTTCATGGAAGTTTTGAGTCTTGAGTACCCGACCTTGGATCGTGCAAGACAATGACGCCTGGGTCTCGTACACGTGCCACGCAAATCCGAAATGAAGCTGATGCACGGCCGATCGCGGCAGTCAACGCTCTTCACCCCTCCGCCCTGCCCCGGGCGCGGTCTTCAGCGAGACGGCACTTCGTTCAGCGTGTAGTACGCCACGGGGTGGAGCAGCGGTTCGCCGCTCTTCGCGCGCACGCCCGGCAGATGTAACTCGTGGACGTGGCCGGGGACGAGGGGCGTCACTCGCAGTAGCAGTGACTTCCCGTCGGCGGACAGCTCAACTGGCTCGAGGCCCGGCCGAGTCTGATCGATCTCTGGACTGCCGTAGAAGCGCCAGTAGTGGTGGGTGAAGGTTTCCATGCGGTACGACGCTGGGTCGAGGGCTGTCTTGGGATCGACCGGTTCGGTGAAGGTGAGTCGAAAGCCATCGGGAGCGGCGCGCATGGTCAGCACTTCGAAGGGTGTCTTGCCGGTCCACTCCAGTCGTTCGATCGACGTCGGTTCGCGGCCTCGCACTGGCCAGCCGCGGCTGGTGCCACCGACGATGAGCTGACCTTTGGGAGAGAACGTCGCCGCTAATAGCCCCGACGCAAACCCTTGGCGAAACGGGAAGACCGCGCCTTGGTAGACGCCGTTGACCTTCTCGAGGTCGGCGCGCATGACCAAGCTCAGCGTGTATTCGGCAATGAACAGCTGGCCGGTGAACGGGCCGAACTTGCCGCCGCTTTCGTCGATAGCGAACCCCGACGCAGACTGGCACGTCTTGCGGTACGGGAAGACGATCGCCGGGGCCATCAGTTCGGGAATGCGTTTGCGATCCTCGTGCATGCGACCGTCCTTGCCGTCGGTCGGTTGCGCGGGCGGCTTGCCGAGGTGGGGCGCTTCGGGATACCAGGTGAACGAGACTGGGTGTCCCATGAAGCCGCCGGCGCGGAGGTGCTTCAGGCTACACGCGCCGTTCCACGGTCCTTGGCTTTCGACGTAGAACATCTCACCGTCGATCATGCCGATGCCGCCCGGGCTGCGAATGCCGCTGCACATCGGAGTGGTCGTACCGTCCGGTGCGATCTTGATCGCCCAGCCGCGAAACTTGTTCTCCGACGTGTACGAACCGGTCAGGCAGCACGCCACCCAGGTGTTGCCGTCGCCATCGAACTTGGAACCAAACGTGAACTCGTGCTCGCCGCCGAAACCCCAACCATCGCTGATCGTCGCGTACCGATCGGCGACTCCGTCGCCGTCGAGGTCGGCAATGCGGGTCACCTCGCACTGCTGGGTGGCGATCATTTCTTTACCGTTCCACGCGAGACCGAAGACCTCGTGCAGTCCGGTGGCGAACTGTTCGAACTCGGTTTCGTACGGATTGTCGAACGCGCCTTTGACGAAGAAGACGTCGCCGCGCCGGGTGCCGATCGCCAGTCGACCGTCGGGCAGGACGTCGAAGCTACCCGCCTCGATGAAATACTCGTCGGGCAGCGGTAGATCGACAATGCGGTAGAACTCCGCTTCGCGCTCGGCGAGCGCGGGATCCGGAGCCGGCAGTGAGTCGTCGGCGTTTACGCCGTTAACAGTGCAGACGAGGGCGATCAAGAGGCATGCGCGTAGCATGGCGTAGGTTCGTTGGGTGTTCATGGTCTCTTCCCCCAGAAGTAGTCCACAGTGACGTCGACCTCGCCGTCGAAGAGGGGTACCGGCACGAGTAGTTCTTGCTCGCCACGACTCTCGCGGATTTGACCGCCGGCGACGCGGACGAGTAGTTGGTCGTCGCATTGATAGCCCGCGTCGGTTTCCTGGACGGACTGTCCCACCCATAGCCGCATGAAGGTGTGAGCGGACGTCGACGGTCCCGAGAAGTGAAGCGTGCGCTTCAGGTGCGCCGCGTCGCCGCCTTCGGTTGCCGGCACGTCTTGGAAGTAGTCACTGACGGTGACGCCGCCAACCCGGTAGCGAAACGTCGGACGCCGCTCTTTGTCGAAGGTGTATCCATCGAACCGATCCTCCGACTGTCGCCCTTCGTCTTCGGGCCACAGCGCGTCGGCAGCCGGTAACTCTGCGATGGCCGGGCCGTGTCGCTGCACCACCGTCGAGTGGCCGAGCGGATGAATGCGTCCCATGCCCTGGCTGTTCCAGTGTGCCCGCGCGTTGAGGAAGCGACCCTTCCACAGGAGTGACAGTCGCAACTCTTCGGCGTCGAACGCAATGTTGAGCTGCTCCGGGTAGCCAACCGCGATGCCTCGCCAGCCCGCTTCCCACAGCTTGCCGCGGTAGAGCACGGTGCGGCCGCCGACGATGAGTTCGGCCGACTGTTGCGACAGCCCCTTCGGCGGGACCGCCTTTCGCCCTTGCGCGAGGTATGTCCAGATAGCGTCGATCTGCCGGGTGACGTCGCCGTCGAGAATGTCGGGCGCCAAGCTCTTCCCGTGCGGGAAGACGTCGGGCATCAACGTCGACGCCTTCAACGCGGTCGGGTTACGTAGGAAGCGATGGAACCACTCACGGCGTAACCGGTGCGGCATCGGCATCAAGTCGAGGGCTTGCATGCCGACGGACGGGTTGCGATTGAACTGGTGGCAGCCGATGCACTGCAGGCCGCGCGTGTCGACAAGTTCGCGGCCCGCTTCGTGAAGAACAGTGGGCGAATCGGTCGGCGTCGGGAGTGCCTTGGGCTGGTCGACCGCGATGAAGTCCGCGACCAAGTGGTCGACGTTGTCGCGGCCGAAGCGCGGCATGCGCGTCGTCATGTACGGCCGCTGCATGGCACCGTCGACGATCACCCGGCGCAACCAATCCTCGGAGAGCTTGTCCCCGACGTCGGAGAGCGACGGTGGGATCTTCGCTTCGTCGCCGAGGTCTTCGTCGTGGGTCGCAAAGAATAACCGCCGCGGTCCCGTGACGCCGCCGTTGCCGTCACGGTCGTGACACGCCAGACAGTTGAGCGTGCGCAGCGTGTGATCGATGCGCTGCCCGGGGGTGGGTGTTTTGAGCTCGCCCGCTTGCACCGCCGTCAACGCCGCGCGCATCGACGTTCGGGTTTCAGGGTCGAGCTTGTAGTAAGGCGCATTGTCGGGAGGCGCGTCGGCGAGACAGCCGGCGGTCGGGTTCAGCTCACGAATGGTCTTGACCGTGCGGTACGCCGTGTCTACGGACACATCGTCGTGGCACTGGGCGCAGCCGAGTTTGGCGAAGAGCTGCGGATCGCCCGTCGCGGCGGAATGGCCGGTCGTCCACGGCAGCGACTCTTTGAAGACGATCATGTTGTCGGAATGGCTGGTGAGATGGTCGCCGCTAATCGGCCCCCGTGGTGCACCGGGACCTTCGTACTCGAGAGTTAACGCGGCGTCGTCGACCCACTGGAAGTAGCGGAGTCGGATCGCGTGGGAGCCGGAGGAGAGCGTGACAGTCCCTTGTCCTTGCTTGGCTCCCTTCTTCCGGTCGTCTAGGTCGACCACGAGCTCATCGTCGATGAACAGTTGACCCCGATCGTCCACGTCCAAGTAGAACGTGAAGTCGCCCGCTGACTCGACGGTGAGGAATCCATCGAACGTCAGCGTGTAGTCGCCGCCGGGATGAGGGACGTCCAAGTTGAAACCGTCAGCCAAGCCGGTCCGTTCGCGTCGCACCCGTTGGGTATCGCCGAAGTCTCGGCGGTGGCCGCGCTCGAGTTCGTAGCGGAGGGTACCGACGAGGTGTTTGCCACGGTGAAGATAGTGAGCGATGTCGCTCGCCTCGCGGTCGCTGAGTTGAAGCGACGGCATCGATCCCGACGGTCGTATGGCGAGTGGATCTCGAAGTAGCGCGGCAAGCCCGGCGTGCGAGTACTTCTGAACCAAGTCGGGGAAGCGGTGGGAGCCGGGGATGGGCCCACTCTCGGTCGACCCGTCTTGCGGATCGTGGCACGAGACACAACCGACTTGATGGTAGAGCACTTCGCCACGCTCGGCGGCCGCGAAGTCCGTTGGAGTACGAACGAAGGGTGGGGAGTCTTGTAGAAGAGTGTGCTGAAGGGAGTACGCCGCGGAACTTCGTTCATCTGCTGTGAGCCCTCGAAGCAGGTCCGGCATGGACCCGCTGGGGACGGCGGCGAACGGAGACACCGCCAGGTGTCGAAGGAAGTCGGGGTTCGCGCGCTTGCCCAGACCACTCAGCCGGGGAGCCATCTTCGCCCCGAGCAGAGGCGCATCCGCCGGGTCGTGTTCGTGACAATGGATGCAGCCGCGCTGCTGCATCGCACGGATGCCCGCCGCGACTTCTCGGGCGCGAAGCTCCTCGGCCGAAGGTTCCGTATCCACGGCCGTCGCGAGCGCTGCGTCGTTCGATGAAACTTCGGTGGCCGGCGCCTTGCCGGCCGGGCGCGGGTCCGCAGGACCAGACGCGCTCGAGTCGCACGCCGTGAGCAGCAACGCCGCCGCGAGGGTTGAGAACCAACGAATCATTTGTGATCCGCGGGCCGGACACCCTTCGTGTGTTTATTGAAGCCGAACTTCGTCGGCTTGAAGGTGCCGACGATGTCGACCTTCGCTTTCGCCGGAACGTCGATACCGAGCGCCCAGAGCGAAGCGTTGACCAGAAGTCGGCGGCTACCTTCGCGGACGAACGCTTCGGACGTGCCGTAGGTGCTGCAGAAGACGCGCGTCTTCTTGCCCGACGGGGTGGTCCACTCACGCACCCAGGCGATCGGCATCATGGGGTTGTTCTTGTCCTTGACCTCGCCCTTGTCGTTTGTCTCGGGGCCAACCGGGGGATCGTCGGGCTTCATGCCGCTCAGGACCTGTCCCATGAGGATCGGCTTGATGCCGTCGAGCATCGGCAGGCGAACGGTGTAGACGTCGGTCGGATCCCATACGTCGCGGTCTTTGATCCCGCGCACGATCGGGTGCTCCTTGGCGCCGTCGGCGATCAAGCCGCCGGTCGATTGCCAGCCGTGCCCGCCGTGGTGGGCGATCCACGTCTCGCCGAGCACCTGGCGGCCGAAGCCACCCTTCCACTCATCGTTGCGCCAGCTGTAGCGGCGGTACATCTTCGACTGCTTGAGCTGAAACGCGTGCGTCGAGGTCCGTAAGCCGATGATCGGCTTGCCCGACTCGACGTACTCGACGATCGGTTTCATCTGATCGTCGGGCAGATCGCGGAAGCGCGTAAAGATGACCATGAGGTCGGCGGTCGCGAGCGCCGCGGTGCCGGGAATGCTCTTCTGGTTTTGCGGGTTGATCGTGCCGTCAGGGTCCATGGCGAAGAGCACCGTGCACTTGAAGCCGTGGTGCTTCGATAGGATCTTCGCCATCTGCGGCATGCCCTCTTCGGACCGGTACTCTTCATCTCCGGTCACGAACACAATGTGCTTGCCCTTGCCGAGCCCTTCGCCGCCTTCGTAGACGACCCAAGGAGTCGGTTTGGCTTCGACGCCCGCGGTCGGGCCGAGGCTGAGAGCGGCGGGCAGCGCCGACAGAAGAATGGCAAGCGAGACGGTCACGCACATGAGAGGGACCCTTCGTGTTCGGTGGATCCCGGATACTGCGGTTGGGGCGGGGGACGCGTCAAGTCGATCTCGCGCTGGAGTGACGAGTTGGAGATGGGCGACGGTCAACGCGGCGTCGGGCGAGAAGTCCGCCGCGATGACGTTCTCGAATTGTCGTTCGGCGAAGTCGCGAACGATCCGAAGGACTCCACGACCGTCCGCGCGTCGCAGCGTGATGTCGTTCAGTTTTCGGATCTCGTTTGGTCACTCTGGTGTGACCCTTTCGACCGCGCTACAACTCTGCTTCGTTTACCTCTTGCCTCAACACGAGCCTCCGGAGCCCAACGAGATGACTTCACCGAGGGTACTGATTCTGTTCGCGCACCCGGCCCTGGAAAAGTCCCGGGTCAACCGGGTTCTGGCCGACGCGGTACGCGATCTTCCCGGGGTCACGTTCCGCGATCTTTACCAACACTATCCCGATCTGGATATCGACGTGGAGGTCGAGCAAGAGCTACTCGGAGCGCACGAGATCGTCGTGTTTCAACATCCGCTGTATTGGTACAGCACACCGGCGATTATCAAGGAGTGGTTTGATCTGGTTCTGCAGCACGGCTGGGCTTACGGGAGCGACGGAACCGCACTGGTGGGCAAGCAGGTGCTGACGGTGACGACCACCGGCTCGAGCGAGGAGAGCTACCAGCCCGACGGGCTCAACCTCTACTCGCTACGACAGCTTCTTGCGCCGGTACAACGCACGGCCGAGTTCTGCGGCATGGAGTACCTGCCACCGTTCGGCATTCACTCCTCGTTCTCACTCACCGGTGAAGAAGTCGCGGGGCACGCAGCGGATTATCGGCGAGTGATCGAGGCTCTTCGAGACGGTCGACTCGACCGAGCCAAGGCGAAGACTCTTCCCAAAATCAATGCAGACCTAGACAGCCTCCTCGGAGGGCGATCATGACTGGCGGAGGATTCTTCATCGAGGCGGCAGTGTTCCTGTCCGCGGCCGTAGTTACCGTACCGATTGCCAAACGACTGGGGCTTGGCTCGGTGCTCGGCTACCTCATCGCGGGCATCGCGGTCGGTCCGTTCGGCATCGGCTTTGTCGCGGAGCAGGGAGAAGAGGTTCTGCATTTCGCCGAGTTCGGCGTGGTACTCATGCTGTTCTTAGTGGGACTCGAGCTGAAGCCGTCTCTTCTTTGGCGACTGCGGGCTCCGATCCTCGGACTCGGCGGGTTGCAAGTTTTAGTAACCACCGCCGCCATCTTCGGGATCGCCATCGCCTTCGGACTCTCGCCGCAGGAAGCGCTCGCGGTCGGGTTGACCCTGGCTCTATCGTCAACAGCCATCGCGCTTCAAACTCTCGACGAGAAGGGGCTTCTCCCCCAGCGTGGTGGACAAAGCGCCTTCTCGGTGTTGCTGTTCCAAGACATCGCCGTCATTCCCATCTTGGCAATCTTGCCTCTCCTCGCAGTTGCCGCGATCGATCCTAAAGCCGCAGCTGACGTCGGCCACGGAAGCTCGTCATGGATCGAGACGCTGCCCGCGTGGGGTCAGGCCCTGACGGTGTTGGGCGCGGTGGTCGGCGTTATCTGTGCCGGACGTTTCCTGGTTGCACCATTTCTTCGAGTCCTCGCGCGCACGCGACTCCCGGAGATGCTCACCGCCGCCGCCCTACTCTTGGTGATCGGCGTCGCGCTCCTCATGAACAGCGTCGGTCTTAGTCCGGCGCTGGGGACCTTCCTCGCCGGCGTGGTCCTCGCCAACAGCCCCTACCGCCATCAACTAGAGACCGACATCGCTCCGTTCAAGGGGTTACTGCTTGGACTCTTCTTCATCGCGGTGGGTGCGACGATCGATTTTAACCTGATCGGCTCGGATCCGGTGATCATCCTCGTCCTGGTGTTGATCCTGATCGTGGCGAAGCTCGTGATCCTCCTCGTTCTCGGACGTGTGTTCGGACTCTCCGGCGACCAGAACCTGATCTTCGGGTGTTCCCTCGCCCAGGGCAGTGAGTTCGCGTTCGTCTTGTTGTCCTTCTCGGAACAGAACGGTGTGCTCGGCAAAGAACCAGTCGCGCTACTAGTTGCGGTGGTCGCGGTGTCCATGGCTCTCGCTCCGGTTCTCATGATCCTCAATGAGCGACTTCTTCTCCCGCGCATCGGAACCAAAGAGGTGGATCGCCCCGACGATGACGTGCATGAGCACAACCCAGTGATCATTGCGGGCTTTGGTCACTTCGGACACGTGTGTGGACGACTGTTGATAGCCAATGGCGTCGGTGCCACAGTGCTCGACAACGACTCCGATCAAGTCGACTTCCTCCGCGAACTCGGCCTGGAAGTCTATTACGGCGACGCGAGCCGACTTGATCTCCTTCGCACCGCAGGCGCCGAGCAAGCCAAGGTGATCATCGTCGCCGTCGACGAAGACAAGTCCCTGGAAGTCGTTCGCACGGTGAAGGAGCACTTCCCGCATCTACAGATTCTGGCCCGCGCCAACGGTCGCCCTCAAGCCTACGAGCTTCTTCAGAACGGCGTTGAGCACGTCTACCGACAAACCCTGGACACCTCCCTACGCGCTGGGGTCGATGCCCTGTGTCATCTCGGATTCCGTCGCCACCAGGCGGTCCGAGCCGCGCGCCGTTTTCGTCGTCGCGACGAAGCCGCCGTCCGAGATCTCGCTCCCGTCTGGAGCCAACGAGAGATCTACATCACCCGCGCCCGCGACTGGATTCGTGGAATCGAGCAGCAGATCCGTCGCGATGTGACGCGAGGACGCGAACCAGGGTTCGACTCTGCTTGGGACACCGAAACACTACGCGAGGAATACGGTCTCCCTGAAAACGAACGGCCGAGAAACGATACACCGAACGACGAGCCCGCGTGACGAGTGCCTTCGAGCATGATGCGTCCAAACGATGTCACTCGTTCGCCCATTGAAGGACCCAACCGTGGCGGGCCGCGCGACCATCACTTCGTTCAACCGCGTTCAAAGGATGTCACGCGCTTGGCCACGGAGAGCGGGACTGACTGGCGTACTACTGAGTGGCGCGCCACTGACTAGTCCGCGCTCTTTGGTTGGAGTTTAGCCGTAGCCGGCCATATCGTTCAGCTCTTAAGACCTCAATCACTGAAGCTGAACTGCACAGCCATGCGTTGGTCACCTGACGATGCGCCGCGAAGGCTCTTGTGCAGGGCGCATCGTGGCGTGGCTCGAACACCAGTGGGTTGGGGATCGCGGAGTCGATGGCTCGCCACCGACTATGAGGGAGGGGTGGGCTTTGGCGCGGGGCGGTGGTTGGAGACCGGGACGGCGTCGAACGTCGGACGGGCGCATCGGGGTCGGTCCGAGTCTGTTCAGCGCGAGGGGCAACGGTGGTGCCCGATGCTTGCGGAGGCGCGTTGGGCGATGAGCCGTGTGCGCTGGGCGGCGGGATCCGTACCGAGCTGAGTACGGTTCCGGGTGGGCGAACATGCAGCGTCGTTGGGTTGCGTTGATGGGTGCGGCATCGTGCGGACGATGTCACACGACTGTTTCTTTCTTAAATCACGAAAAATTAAAGGGCTCTTCGGCAGAATCAGTGGGTCGAAGATGCTCGATTCCCGAGAAGCCGGACGGCTCTCGCGCGACCTTGTTTCATCAGCAGCGACGGACTGGGCGTAGAGACGGTTGATATCGTGCCCGCCGTTCACGGATTCGGTCTGGCTCGTTGGGACCTTGTCGAAGGCCGGCGCGGTCTTCGGCTTGACGGACTCGACGGGCTTCGATCTTCGACTTGACGAACGACTCGCCGTACTCCTGCTCCGCACACCTCAGGTTGTGGACCGCACAGAGCGCCCGGAGGTTGGATGAGTCATTCGACCCCTGCTTGCCGAATGGGTGAACGTGATCGACTTGGAGGCCCGACCGTTGGTGGCACCGGTGGCTCTCACCCACGAACTCGCACTGATGGCCAGCGCGCTCGAGGACACTCTCGCGGACCGCGTCGGGGATGTAGCGAGAGCGTTCCTTCGGCGGAGGTGACCCTGGCGTCGCGTCTGGACGCGATTCACTTTCGTCACTCGACGGTACTTGGACCTCCGTCTCGGTGCTCACAGCCACGGCAGCCTTCTTCGCCTCCCGCTTCTTGCGACGCTCTTGCCTCTGGATCGGATCCTTCTTCGCGAGTGCAATGTCGAGTGCCTTCTCGAACAGCGTCGCGAAGTTCCGGCCGACGTCGTCCACGCCGCACACTTCACCCCACCGCTCGATCTTCTCCATGAACAGCTGACCCACCGGAAACCGAATGTTGAACACGTCCGGCTGGGCCGACTCGATCGGCTTCGAAGAGGAACGCGCAGCTCGCGAGGAAGTGCCGGACGCTCGCTGAGATTCAGGGCGGCCCGCGTTCGGCTCGTCGTTCTGGTCTTCTTCCGGACTGCGCGGTGCCCCGGAACCCAAGAGCCCGTTGTCGGGTGTGTCACTCGACGACGACGATGCCCTGCGAACACCGGAGCTCACCCGTTCTTTCGGTTTGAGCCCCACGAGATATTCCTCTGCCTTCCTCTTCGACAGCCCCTCACAGTCCGCAATCAACTGATCAACGTTCTCCTCTGTCAGATGAGAGGACAACTTCGCCGCCACGGTCATGGTCATACGATTACGAGCCAAAGACTCCAGCACTCCAGGAAACTTTCCGCAGACCTTGGCCACACAGCAACGTAGTGCCGACTCACTCTCACTTAGTTTCAGGGACTCTTGGGCGTAGCAATACAGACCGGAGTAGCCTTCGTCGATGTGAATCTTGCGGCGCCAGATTTCCGCCAAGTGAGCAATCAGTCGCGCGACATGAACCTTCTCAACTCCGACCAACCTCTCCGACTCCGCAAGCAATTGACCCCGAGACAGCGTTGCAACCCGTCGAATACAGTCGGTCATGAATGCCACGTTTACTCCTCATGGGTCAGCGTTCGATTGAGCGCACGACGAGTTCCAGTCAACGATTTATCACGCGTACTGCACGTTCGTCATGAGCGAACACGTCGACAACGTTCATGCGAGCGAACGTCCGCGAGAAGCGCCGGCAGCTACTTCGACGGCCGCGTCTACTCGAATTGGGATAGACCCCGATGGGTTAGAGGTCGACGCCCCAATCACGTTTGGTCTCTCCGAACAGAGGATGGCGCGAATCGAGTTCTCCGGCCTGTCAGGGTGTTCCCCCGCGTAGGACGTTCAAAGACCACGTCCGTCTCCTACCTCGTTGAGTGGCGTGACTCGGTCTTCCCCTTGTGTGGAAGTGGGGTGACCGCGAACGACGTGTGTTGGATGAGCAGCGTCGAAGGCCGCGCGCCAGGGCGGACCGCTCATCCCGCTTCGAATGCCTTCGGCTCAGCGGGGCGGCCCTTGTGTGGTTTGGTGCAGGAGCGGTGCGGTGGTTTGGTCGGATGGGAAGTGTTGGCACGTGATCGACGTGCCTGAAGATCCGAGTCTCGTTCGCCTCGCTGCAGACGACGATGGACTTGATCGAACTGATCCGCGTTCGGATGAGTCACGTACTCTCGCAAGCGGACCGCCCCGCTGAGCCGAAGGCATTCGAAGCGGGATCAGCGGTTCGCCACGGTTCGCGGTCAGGAACGATCTTGGATGAGTTCCCGTTCGTCGCGTCCCCGCGTGATCTAGTCGGATAGCCCGGTCACTCCATTGCACGCCGCCATCGCGAAGGGGCGTCGTCCCGACCGTAGCGCGCGGGAGATGGCTCTCAAGTCTGCCAGGCTACTCGGATCGCGTCCCCGTGAGCCTCGGTCGTTTGACTCCAGCGGGGCCGTCAATGCGACTTCGATGAGGAACGTTCTCAGAACCGCTGGTCGAGCGCAGCGAGGAGACGACGTTGTCCACCGCTTGTCCCACCCCTCCTCCGTTGCGAGTGATCCGCGTTCCCCCATTCGCCTCTGGCTGTGCCGGCCGCAACGCACTGCCAACCCGCGGAGCATCCCCATCATCCAGGAACGCTTCACCACCCGAGACACTCCTAATCCAAGTTCGGAGTCCAGAGGGCACCCATGAGCTGGGACTCCCCCTGCTCTACGGGGCCACTGCGAGTGGATCCTCAACTCTTCGGGCGAAGGAACGATCTCGGCCGACGCGGCGGAGCGTCTGAACAACAAGCTGAAACTGGCCACCAGAAAGGTCTATAGCTTCAGGACCTTCTCAGCCTGCGAAACCGCCATTTACCACACCATGGGTGCCCTACCCGAGCCTGATCGGACCCACAGATTCTGCTGAGGAGGCAATTAGAGAGGTTGTTGTTGACGGCGTTTTGACCATGAATGGAATTGGTCGAGCAGGCCGTCGCAACGGTACTGAGCGCGGTGAAGAACTTCATCGCGGAGTCCGGTTGGGACGTATCGGTCTGATCCGGCGGGGATGTCAGGGGACGACTCGGCCGAGTCGACATCGTTTGCACGAGCCGAGCTGGTCTCTTGCTTAGCTCGGCGTTTGCGGCGTCGTTCGAATCGCTGACGCGGATCCTTCTTCTCGAGCACGCACTTGGAGATCGATCACATCGAACCCTTCGCGAGGGGCGGAGCTGCGACCGCCGACAACCTTCGTTGCTTGTGTCGTGCTCACAACCTCGGCACGCTGAACGATCCTACGGGATCGCGTTCATGCAGGAGAAGATCATGGCCAGGCAGAACGACAGGGATCGCCTCGGGGCGTGACGCTGGCGAGGCGTCGCCGGCAACTGACGAGCAGCGTACGAGGCCGGTCACGGATCACGCGGCCCAGCGAACACTTCTCATCGCCCAGCGCGCCTCCGCAAGCATCGGGCACCGCCGTTGCCCAGCGCCCCGAACAGACCCGGACCGACCCCGAATCGCCCGTCCGACGTTCGTAGTCGTCCCGGTCTCCAACCAATGCCCCGCGCCAAAGCCCACTCCTACCTCATAGTCGGTGGCGAGCAGAAGACACGGCCATCCCCAATCCACTGGTGTTCGAGCCACGCCACGATGCGCCCTGCAAAGATACGCCCCGCAAAAGTCGTCTTCGAGGCGTCCTACCGGATGACGCACCCTCACCATGCGTGGTTCAACGCTGGGGGGCACGGGGCACGAACCTGAACGCCATAGCTGGCTACGCCTGAACTCCAACCTATGAGTCACCCATCAGATCCGCTCCGGATCAACCGTTCGCTCTCCACCCGCCGTGCCGGTGTTCACTGTCGACGCCGGCTCGAACAGCATTACCTGTACCTCGGCTACCGCCCGTGGGCAGTGCTCGACGCCGCGCGGCACGATCAAGAACTCGCCGGCGCGGATGGTCTCGGTGCGATCGCGGAACTGCATTTCCAGCTCACCGTCGATGACCAGGAACAGTTCGTCTTCGTCGTCGTGATGGTGCCAGACGAATTCGCCTTGGAGTTTCGCCAGTCGCACGTGCTGACCGTTCAGTTCGCCGACGATCTTCGGCGTCCACTGTTTGTCGATCTGTCGGAACTTCTCGGCGAGGTTGATCACGCTCACGGTCTTACCTCCTACCGCACGAGACGCGTGGGTCACTGAATGGTGGCGATCACTTTGAGTTCGACGTGGATCGGGGTGGGCAGCGCGCCGACTTCGATGGTGGTGCGGCTCGGCTTGTTGGTCGCGAAGTGTTCCGCGTAGCACGCATTGAAGGTTTTGAAGTCGCGCTTCATGTCGGTCAAGAAGACCTGCACGTCGACGATCTCTTCCCACGAGCTGCCCGCGTCTTCGAGCACGCTGCGCACGTTTTGGAAGCAGGAACGGCACTCGGTGTCGATGTCGTACTCGACCACTTCGCCGGTTTCGTTCTGGGTGACGCCGGGAATCACTTTGGTGCCACGCGCGCGTGGCCCGACGCCGGACAAGAACAGCAAGTTGCCGACGCGACGTGCGTGCGGGTAGGGGCCCACCGGTTCGGGGGCGCGTTCGCTCATGTAACCTTCGGACATCTCGACTCTCGCTTAGCTATCGCTCAATGGATACTGAATGCACACGTTCTTCGGCTCCGTGAAGAAGCGCAGAGCTTCTTCGCCACCTTCGCGGCCGACTCCACTTTGTCGCGTTCCTCCGAACGGGACGCGCAGGTCCCGCAACATCCACGTGTTCACCCAGACGGTGCCCGCCGCTAGCCGGTCGGCCACGCGGTGCGCACGCGAAAGGTTTTGCGTCCACACCGTTGAGGACAAGCCGTACGCGGTGCTGTTGGCAATGTCGATCGCTTCGTCTTCGCGATCGAAAGGGGCAACGGTGACGACCGGCCCGAAGATCTCTTCTTGATTGACGCGGCTGGTGGGACCGAGCCCACTGATCACGGTGGGGCGGAAGAAGTAGCCCGATTTTACGCGATCTGGAAGGCTTGTCGGGGCGTCGCCGCCGCATTCGATGGTCGCCCCTTCTTCCCGCGCGATGTCGACGTACTGCTTCACCTTGTCGAGTTGCGGTGCGGAAACCAGCGCGCCGAACCCGGTGTCGTCGTCGAGCGGATCGCCGATGCGTAGCGCGTTTGCTCCTTCGACCAAACGACGAACGAACTCGGCGTAGATCGGACGCTCGACCAAGATGCGCGAGCCGCACAGGCAGATCTGACCCTGGTTCGCGAACGACGATCGGATGCTCGTTTCGATGGCGTCGTCCAGGTCGGCGTCGGCAAAGACCAGGTTGGGGTTCTTGCCGCCGAGTTCGAGCGACAGTTTTTTGAACAGCGGCGCCGCGTTCTGGCCGATGCGGGCTCCGGTGGCGGTCCCTCCGGTGAACGACAACGTCGGGACATCGGGGTGCAGCGTCATCGCTTCGCCGACCTTCGGCCCGAGGCCGTGCACAACGTTCAGCACGCCGGGCGGCAAGCCGGCGTCGCGACAGATCTCGCTCAGCAGGTACGCGGTCATCGGCGTGACCTCTGACGGTTTGGCGACGGCGGTGTTGCCCGTGGCCAAGGCCGGCGCGACCTTCCACGTGAAGAGGTACAGCGGAAGATTCCACGGCGAGATTAGCCCAGCTACTCCGCGCGGCTGCCGCAACGTGTAGTTGATGGCGACGTCGTCGGTGCGGTGGCTTTCGCTCTCGGTGTGGAGGATCGCCGTGGCGAAGAAGCGGAAGTTGGCCGCTGCCCGCGGGACGTCGACGGTTCGCGCCAAGCTGATAGGCTTACCGTTGTCGATGGACTCGGCGCGCGCCAACGCTTCTCGTTGGTCGTCGATGCGCGCCGCGATGTCGAGCAGGATGCGCGAACGCTCTGCAGCGGGGGTACGCGACCAGCTGGGGAAGGCGCGTTTTGCAGCGTCGACCGCTGCCGCGACATCGGAGTTGTCGCTGTCGGGCACGCGGGCGTACGGAGTCGCCGTCGCCGGTTCGATGGAGTCGAGCCACTCACCCGCGTTGGGTTCTCGCAGCTCGCCGTCGATGTAGTTCAAGATGGTTTGCATGGGGCTCGTGCAATATTCGGGTACTAGATGCCGTGCTTAAATGCCGTTCAGTCGTCCACCGTCGACCGGCAGGCTGACGCCGCTGATGTACGCGGCGTGACTTGACGCCAGGAAAGTGACAGCGTACGCGGTTTCTTCGGGGCGGGCAAATCGCCGCGCCGGTACGCCGGCCGCGAGTTGAGCGAGCAGCTTCTCCTGCGCGACTCCTTCGCGCTCGGCCCGCCCTGCCATCAACGCGTGCAGCCGTTGCGTTTCGGTGAATCCGGGCAGCACGTTGTTGACGGTAATTCCGAATGGACCCAACTCTTTGGACAGAGTCTTGGCCCAACTCGCAACGGCGCCGCGCGTCGCGTTGGACACGCCGAGGTTGGCGATCGGCTCACGCACCGACGTCGACATGATGTTGATGATCCGCCCGTACTTCGCCTCTTTCATACCCGGCACCAGCGCTTGCACCAGTACCTGGTTGCAGATGAGGTGCTTGGAGAACGCGTCGAGGTACTCGGCCGGGTCGGCGGCGAGGGCCGGACCACCGGGGGGGCCGCCCGTGTTGTTGATCAGCACGTGATACGGCGAGCGATGGGTGAGTTGCTCGGCGATCTTCGTCTCGAGTCCCTCCGCATCGCAAAAGTCCGCCGCGATGAGGTCGTGGACCTGGCCGTCTTCTTGGGACAGCCCGGCGCACACTTCTTCCAGGGTCTCGGGGTTACGCGCGAGCAGCGTGACTTCCGCCCCGGAGTCGGCGAGTTGTTTGGCGCAAGCGAGTCCAATGCCCTGCGTACTGCCGCAAACCAACGCACGCTTACCTTTGAGATCGATGTTCATCGAAGAGCCTTGTCGGTGGAGTTTGGAGCGTCATCCAACCCAACGCCGCGCAAAAGTCAAAGGCGCGTATGAAAAGTCCGCCGTGGCTCAGTGGAACGAGAACACCCTCCCGTGGTCGCTCGCTAGCGGCCGCGGGAGGGTGTTTCTCCGGATCATTCATGAGGCGAAGCCGCGCAGGCTGCGTTGCTCCTTCTTGAAGAGCTACTCCTGCGCTTCGGCCGGAGCGTCGCCCTCAGTTTCGGCCGGAGCCTCCGACTTCGTAGTCTTCTTCTTGGCGGCCTTTTTCGAAGCCTTCTTCTTGGACGCCTTCTTCTTCGCTTTCTTGGCCGTCTTCTTCTTGGCGGCCTTCTTTTTTGCCGCCTTTTTTTTCTTCTTCTTCTTCGACGGCCCCTTGGCGCGTCGATCGAGAATCAGCTGCACGGCCATCTCTTCGGTCAGCTCTTCGACCGTCATGTCGCGACGCAACGAAGCGTTGTACTCACCGTCGGTGACGTACGCGCCGAAGCGACCTTCGAGGACCTTGAGTTCGACGTCGTCGAGCGCTTCGACCTTCTCGAACAGCTTCAGCGGCTCTTTGACTTGGCGTCCACGGCGTTTCTCCTGCTTGAGTAGCTCGAGCGCACGCTCCAACGTAATCTTCAGGATGTGGTCGGTCTTCTCGAGGCTCCGCGTGTCCTTCTCGCCGCGCTTGATGTACGGACCGTAGCGGCCGAGGTAAGCGATGACGTCGACGCCTTCCTCGTCTTTCCCGAGTGTGCGCGGGATCGACAACAACTCGCACGCCTGCTCGAAGGTCAGGGTGTCGAGCGTCATGTCGTCGAGCAGCGACGTCATCTTCGGCTTTTCGCCGTCGTCCGTGGCATCGCCGAGTTGAACGTAGGGACCGAAGCGACCGTTCTTCGCGTAGATCGGCAGCCCGGTCTCCGGGTGATCGCCGAGCGACTTCGGACCTTCCGCCGCCTGCCGCAGCAGTTTTTCGGACAGTTCGATGGAGACGTCGTCCGGGCAGATGTCTTCCGGAAGGTTGGCGCGCTCCTCGCCGCACTCCAAGTACGGTCCGTAGCGTCCGACGCGGACCACGATCGGATCGCCGGCGGCGTTGACGCCGATGGGGATCGAGCAGACCGAGCGCGCGTCGATGTCTTGCACCTTTTGATCGAGCAGCGGCCGTAGCCCCTTGCCGTCTCCGAAGTAGAACTCCTTCAGGTACGGCAACGCTTCGTTCTCGCCGCGAGCGATCGTATCGAGTCGATCTTCCATGGCGGCGGTGAACGTGAAGTCGACCAACTCCGTGAAGTGCTCCGTCATGAGCTTCACGACCGCGAACGCGGTGAACGTCGGTACCATGGCCGTGCCCTTGGTGAAGCTGTACTTGCGGTCCATGATCGTTCCGATGATGGACGCGTAGGTACTCGGTCGGCCGATCCCCGACTCTTCCAACGCTTTGACCAGAGACGCTTCCGTGAATCGCGCCGGCGGTTGCGTGACGTGGTCTTCGGAGTTGAGCTCTTTGGCGTCGACCGGGTCGTTCTCGGCCAGGTCCGGCAGGATCACTTCGCGGTCGGCGAGCGCGGCGTTGGGATCGTCGCTGCCTTCGACGTAAGCGCGAAGGAAGCCGTGGAAGTCGATGGTGCGTCCACTCGCATGAAACACCGCTTGCTTGCCTTCGACTTCGGCGCCGATGCGAACCGCCATGCGTCGGCCCTTGGCGTTCTTCATCTGGCACGCCATGGTGCGCTTCCAGATCAGCTCGTACAGGCGCATCTCATCTGCCGACACTTTGCCCTTGAGCTCTTCCGGCAGCGGGAAGTCTTCACCCGAGGGACGAATCGCTTCGTGCGCTTCTTGCGCGTTCTTCACCTTGTTCTTGTAGGTGCGCGGCTCGTCCGGCACGTACTCGTCGCCGTAGCGCGTGGCGATGGCCTTGCGCGTTCCGCGAATGGCTTCGGGCGACAACGCGACCGAGTCGGTACGCATGTAGGTGATGTAACCGAGTTGGTAAAGTCGCTGCGCCGCGTTCATGGTGCGTCGCGCCGCGTACTTCAGCTTGCGACTCGCTTCTTGCTGCATGGTCGAGGTGGTGAACGGCGGACTCGGCGACTGCGTGAACGGCTTCTCTTCGGTCGAGATCACCTTGAACGGCGCGGTCTTCAGTCCGTTTTCGAGCGCGGTGCAGCTCGCTTCGTCGAGCAGGACGACGCCTTGGCGCTTCAACTTGCCGGTGTCCGGATCGAAGTCTTTACCGGTGGCGAGGCGTTGCTCGTCGTAGGTGACCAAGCGAGCCGGGAACGACTCTTCCTTCTTGGTGGCGAACGTCGCGGAGATGTCCCAGTAGTGCGAGGCGACAAACGCGATTCGTTCGAGTTCGCGTTCGACCAGCATGCGGATCGCCACGGATTGCACGCGACCGGCAGAGAGGCCACGGGCGACCTTCTTCCACAAGATCGGCGACACTTCGTAGCCGTACAACCGGTCGATGATGCGACGCGCTTCTTGCGCTTCGACCATGTTGTCGTCGATGGGACGGGTCTTCGAAAGCGCGTCCTTGATCGCCTCTTTGGTGATCTCGTGGAACACCATGCGCGAGGTCGGCACTTTCGGCTTCAACACTTCCGCGAGGTGCCAGCTGATCGCTTCGCCCTCGCGGTCCTCATCGGTCGCGAGCAGGAGCTCGTCGACAAGCTTGAGTTTCGCCTTCAGTTCGCGAATGACCTTCTTCTTGTCTTCCGCCACCACGTAGAGCGGTTGGAAGGCGTCGTCGACGTTGACGCCGAGGCGCGACCATTCTTGATCTTTGACGTCGGCCGGAATCTCGGCCGCACTCGCCGGCAGATCCCGGATGTGGCCGACACTCGACTCAACCAGGTAGTCGTCGCCGAGGAACTTCTTGAGCGTCTTGGCCTTGGTCGGGGACTCGACGATCACGAGGCGTTTGGTCATGCTGAGAAGGCTCCGATAAGTGCTCTGCGGCGGGGCGTCGCCGGGTGAAGATGTCGTTTTTCCGGCGGACAGCCGGAGGAAGAACCCGACACACATAGCCGATGGTCTCCGGCCGATGCAAGCGACCAACGTTGAGACCCGTCGGTCCGGACCTGCGTCCGGGACGGTGTAAAGCGTTCCTCAGTAGCTGTTTGCGTTGATTTGGTTTTGGCTCGCGGATCGACCGCCATAGGGCGGTCGGCTTGGGTGTAGTCTCGGCACCGGCTCGCGGACCCTTCACTGTTTTGTTGAGGGCGGCCCTTGGGCCGTTCCAACTACTTTCTCGGAAAGTGTTTCTGTGCCTGAGCTTCCGGAGGTTGAGAGCACGCGACGGGGGCTCCTCCAGCGGGTCTGCGGGTCGCGCGTCACCGGCGTTGTAGTGCGCGAGAAGCGGCTCCGCTGGCCGATTTCGCCGCGCTTAGCCCGTGAACTCCCCGGGCAGACGATTGAGCGTATCGATCGGCGCGCGAAGTACCTGTTGCTCAGGGCCGACCGCGGCACCCTCATCCTTCATCTTGGCATGTCCGGCAGCGTCAGTTGGGTCGACCGCGACGCCGAGCCCCAAGCGCATGACCACGTCGATCTGGTGTTCGGCGCGCACGTACTCCGCTACCGCGACCCACGCCGCTTCGGCTCCATGATCTGGACGACCGCCGATCCCCTGAAACACAAACTGCTCGCGCCGCTCGGCCCGGAACCACTCGACGCGGAGTTCACCGCCGACGTTCTCTTTGTGAAGTCGCGCGGACGAAAGATCGCCCTACGCGACTTCCTGCTCGACGGTCGCGTGGTGGTCGGCGTCGGCAACATTTACGCGAGCGAAGCGGCGCACCGCGCGGGCATCCATCCGGGACGCGCGGCCGGGGCCATCTCACGGCGACGATACGAACAACTCGTGATCGACGTGAAAGACATCCTCGTCGAAGCGATCGACGCGGGCGGCACAACCTTGCGCGACTACCGCGGATCCGATGGCGACCCCGGCGAGTACTCCATTGCACTGCAAGTGTACGGGCGAGAGGGACAGCCGTGCCCCCGTTGCGAAGAGCGAACCGTGAAGCGCGCCGTCAAGGGACAGCGTTCTTACTTCTATTGTCCCGGGTGTCAGCGGTAGGGCGTTGCCTGTTTGCCTGTTTGCCTAGTCGCCCTTGTCTCCCGGCGACCGAGGCTTCGCCAACTTCAGCACGATTCGCGAGCGCACCGCGTTGTCGGCCCGGGCGGCGACACCCATGAAGAACTGGCGATTGTCGGGGCCCGACGTCAATACGGCGTCCAAGGTCAAGTCGGTTCGGACCGCTCCGCGGAGCATGGAGTTTGCGACTGCGTCGCGCGCCCACCGTTGGTTCGACATGAACAGACTGCGCACGATTGCGGTGTGAAGCTCCCGCATTCCGACGGTATCGAGCTTCCCGTCGAAGAGTAACTGGGTGAGCACGGTGCGGCTGGCGCCGAGGTCGTGTTGCCCCAACTCGATGATTGCGCGTTTGCGGCTTTCGGATGACGCGCGCCGTTCGCGCACCAGCCGCCGGAGGGTCGGCCAGTCTCGTTCGGTGATCGCCAGGTCGATGTCCGATCGGAGCTGGCGCGCGGTGTGGGTGGCGCGGACTAGCCTGCCGGCTTGGCGTCCGAGTTTCGGATGGAACGACTTGAAGTATTCGACCGCTTCGAGATCGTTCCCGGCCCCGATCAAGAATTCGACCACCTTCTCGACGCAGGACTCCTTCAAGCCGGTGGCAAGGCACATTTGGGCGAGCGGTTCGAATCGCCGTGTGCGGCACCACACCTGCGTCGCGCTGGAGTCGTAGCGACCGTACGTCTTGTCGAGGGTGAGCTCTTCGATCTCTGTCAGTGTCTGGCGGGGCGTGTCCGCAAACGTCGGGCTTACCAGGACGGCGAGCCCTATCAACGCGACGGCTCGCCAGCGAGCACCGCCCGCGCGCACGAGCGGTGTTCCGGATTCAACGGCCACAATGGCGTCGGTGTGCTGTGTCACGAATCCTACTAACCGTTGGTCCCCACTGATCGCGAGGGTAGTCTACGACAACACGCCAGCCCTGACTATTCATCAGGCGGAGTCGTTACGCGCCCGAAAGGGCGCCAATCGTACCGAGCGCAGACAGCGGAGGACAATCGAGGGATGATCAACGGAACACAGGCTGCGATTTCCGTGAAGATCCAGGCACGACGCCGCAGTCGACCTAGTGGTCTTCAAGAAGGAGTAACGCAGAGATTCGCGGGAAGCGCAGCCTG